>NZ_CP028942.1:1940964-2040807 GCF_013307225.1 Polynucleobacter tropicus
TGCGACCTCAATGCTTTGACCAACTGGTGGAAGCTGATCGTCTAATGGATAATAAATGGCGGCTTCATTTTTGGTTTGCTGTTGATTACTCATATTCACATTTCTTTTTTATTGCATTAAGGATCGCATTGACACCGATTCCATCACCCTGCATTAATTGGTGCGACATTAACCCAGAAAACGGCTATTGTCGTGGCTGTTATCGCACGCTTCCCGAAATTGCGGATTGGTCAGAGTTACCCAATGAAGCAAAACTTAAGATTTGGGAAGCCATTACCACCCGCAAATTGCAAGCCATAGATTAAGCAGTTCTTTAAGTCATCCCCTAGCGATTCACATCCACAATCAAACGACCACGCACATTGCCAAGCATCAACTCCTGCGCATACTTTAAAGATTCTTCCAAAGTGATTTCTTGAGAAATTTCATCTAGCGTCTTCAGATCAACCAATTTACTTAATTGTTCATAAGCAGCAATGCGTTTTTCACGTGGCACTGTAACGCTATTAATTCCGTATAAAGTCACGCCTCGCAAAATGAATGGGGCGACGCTAGAGGGAAAGTCCATTCCCTGAGCAAGTCCGCAAGCTGCTACTGCGCCATTGCTCTTTGTTTGTGCGCAGGCATTTGCAAGGGTATGGCTGCCAACACTATCTAGCACCGCGGCCCAACGTTCTTTAGCCAAAGGTTTACCTGGCGCAGATAAGCTAGCACGATCAATCACTTCTGCAGCACCTAATTTTTTTAGGTAATCTGCTTCAGCCATGCGCCCTGTACTAGCAACCACCGTAAACCCGAGCTTACTTAATAAGGTAATTGCAAAACTACCAACGCCACCCGCTGCACCAGTGACCAAAACTTCACCATCACTTGGTTTGAGCCCATGCTTTTGCAAAGCCATCACACACAGCATGGCGGTATATCCAGCAGTGCCAATTGCAAGGGCTTGCTTTGCGGTAAAGCCTTTTGGCAATGGAAGAAGCCAGTCAGCTTTCACGCGAGCCTGCTGTGCCAAACCGCCCCAATGACCTTCTCCTACCCCCCAACCATTTAAAAGCACCATATCGCCCGCCTTGAAGTCGGGGCTAGCGCTCTCAATGACCTCTCCCGCAAAATCGATCCCAGGAACCATAGGGAAACTGCGTACAACAGGGCCTTTACCGGTAATAGCCAAACCATCCTTGTAATTAAGGGTGGAATACAGAACTTTTACTCTGACATCGCCTTCAGGAAGGCTGGCTTCAGCAGCCTGGCCGAGCTCAGCTCTATATCCTTGGTCATCCTTGTTAATCAAGATTGCTTTAAACATGTCTCTTTCCCCGTTTCTTTTCCTGCATGGGGAGCTTTTCCCCACAGCTTTTACGTAATAGGTTTATCCTAACGAGCATTGTCGATTATGGAGGTTTCCATGAAAAAAATTCTACTATTAACCGCAACTTCTGGCTTATTACTCACAGGGTGCTATTCAACCAGCATCAATATGTCCATGGGCAATATGCGCCTCATCACGTCTAGCGCTAGCCCACAAGATGTCATGGACTTTGCGACTGAAGCCTGTAAAAACGATTTTTATCAGGGCGCCAGCTTTCTATCCAAGGCCGGCAAAGAATACCGCTTTAAGTGCGTAAAGGCTGAAGAAAACGAAGTATTGATTCCAATTCCAGGCACTAGCATTGAATCAACACCTAAAACAGACAGCAAGTAAAGAGAGATGGGGCCATTCACATCGCAGGAGCTTCGCAAAGGATTCTCATCTTTTGCTACTGGAGTCACCGTCATCACCTGCGTCGATGAAGAGCAAAATCCACACGGCATTACGATTAGCTCGTTTAACACCGTTTCTTTAGAGCCACCATTAATTCTGTGGAGCCTCAAGAAGCATTCGCGACTAATGCCGTGGGTCGAAGTAGGAAAAAAACATTTGATTCACGTGTTAGAGCGCTCACAAGAGTCTCTAGCAATGCACTTCGCAACAGTCAAAGTAAATCAATTTGCCGAAATTGCTCATCAGCGCACTGATAATGGCTTAACGCAAATCAAAGACTGTGTAGCCTACTACGAATGTGAAACCGTCTCTGTCCATATTGGCGGGGATCACAACATCATTGTTGCCAAAGTAGTTCATTTAAAAAATTACTCAGAAAAAGAACCTCTCATATTTGCACGCAGCAAATTTGTTGGCTTGGATTTTTCTGAAGCTAAATCTAGCTAAGCAATAAATCACTCGATAGGAAAAAAGATGATGCGTTTATGGGGACGGAAAAGCTCTATTAATGTTCAAAAAGTGTTGTGGTGTCTTGCCGAACTAGGCCTTAAAGAAGGTGTCGATTTTGAACGTATTGATGCTGGCCTTCAGTTTGGAAAAGTGCGTACGCCAGAGTTTCTAAAGCTCAATCCAAATGGTTTAGTTCCCACGCTAGAAGATAAGGGGCTGGTGCTATGGGAATCCAACACCATCATGCGTTACCTTGCTTCACAGTACAAGCAAAATAACCGCTTTCCCACTGACGTTGCATCTCAATACAGCTCGGAAAAATGGATGGACTGGCAAGTGGGTACGCTATGGCCTGTTTTGCGACCTGCCTTCATAGGCCTTACAAGAGTTCCAGCCTCAGAGCAAAACCATGAACTAATTCTGAAGTCTTATCAAGAAACCAATCAGCTCTTTGAAGTACTTGATCAAGCTTTAGCTTCGCAAGCATTTTGCTCTGGAGAAAAATTTTATCTTGGCGATATCGTACTCAGCCTATGTGTGCACCGCTGGATATTAATTAACGACACATTTGCAAAAGAAACCGGTCCGCGAGCAAATTTGCAGAATATCGATCGCTGGTTAAATCGAATTAAATCAGAAACCCGTTTTCAAGAATTTGCAGAAAAAGAGCTCAATATCATTAACAAGTGATATTGAGCAGTCTCACAAATTATTCTTGCTTGAATTTTTTCTGATGGTGATCTGCACCCATATAGAGGTACATCGCTGGCACTACAAAGAGCGTGAATAAGGTGCCGATTGATAGGCCTGTAAAGATCACGATGCCCATAGATTGACGACCCGCCGCACCAGCTCCAGAGGCAATCACCAAGGGCACAACACCAAGCACCATCGCTGCTGTAGTCATCAAGATTGGTCTTAAACGAACGCTACTTGCTTCAACAATCGCATCCAATTTGCTTCGGCCAGCCTCTTGTAATTCATTTGCAAATTCAACAATCAAAATGCCATGCTTACTAATCAAACCCATTAAGGTAACTAGGCCGACCTGCGTATAAACGTTCAAGGTGGTGAAGCCAAGATTAATAAAAATCAAAGCGCCAAAAAGTGCTAAGGGAACGGATACCAAAATAACAATTGGATCGCGGAAGCTTTCAAATTGCGCTGCAAGCACCAGAAACACAATCAAAATCGCAAAGAACATAGTTACGAGAAAGCCGCCTGACTCTGACATAAACTGACGTGAAGGGCCTGCATAGTCCATAGAGTAACCATTAGGCGCAACCTCTTTTAGAGTCTGACGCATGTATTCCAGCAAATCCGCCTGGGAAATAAACGGTGTACTCACTCCAGAAATGGTTGCGGAGTTTAATTGCTGGAAGTGGTTGATCGATTGCGGTACAACGCGCTGTTTAATGCTAGCAATCGTACGCGCCTGAATCATTGCGCCACTTGGAGTGCGGATGTAGTAATCCAATATCTGATCTGGATTTAAACGATCTACCTGCTTCACTTGCGGGATCACTCGATATGAGCGACCTGAGACAGAAAAATAGTTCACATATCCACCGCCTAAGGCAGCAGAAAGCGCTGCTCCAACTTGCTGCTGCGTCATTCCTAAAGCAGCTACTTTTTCGCGATCAATCACAAGAACGTCCTGCGGCTTATCAATTTTTAGGTCAGAATCGACAAAGAAGAAATTGCCACTGCGACGCGCTTTATCTAGGACCGCTTGGGATACCTCGTTCAATTGCTCGTAGGACTCGGTAGTATTGATCACAACCTGAACAGGCAAACCTTGAGCACCAGGCAAAGCGGGAAACTGGAATGCGGCTACGCGCGCGCCCGCAATCGTATTCCACTTTTGTTGCATGTCTTCTTGAAACTTGGTCGCATTGCGACTACGTGAGCTCCAATCTTTTAACAAGATGCCGCCAAAACTAGATGTTGGACTGGTTATCTGAAACGCCTGTTCATATTCTGGTTCAGCTGCAGCAATTGCGTAGATTTGATCTGCATAAGTTTGCATCTGATTAACAGTACTGTTAGGTGGTCCAGATGCCTGCATCAATACAATGCCCTGGTCTTCCGTTGGCGCTAATTCAGCGCGCGCAGTAGCATAAAGGTAAGCAACTCCACCTAGCAAAATAGCGCCCATCACAATAATGACTTGCCAGGTACTCAATAAATCACGCAAAGTGGATTGATAGTTGTGATGCACCTTATCAAAAATCTGATCGATCTTATGCACAAAAGAAGAGGCCTCTTGCTCTTCGGTAAAAATGCGCGAACACATCATTGGTGACAAAGTTAACGCAATCAGGCCCGATACCGCTACAGCGCTAGCCAAGGTAAATGCAAACTCCGTGAAAAGAGCTCCAGTTAAGCCACCCTGAAAACCGATAGGAATATATACGGCGATCAATACAACCGTCATCGCCAAAATTGGACTACCCAATTCACGGGCTGCGATTAATGAGGCTTCTAAAGGAGATTTTCCCTCCTTCATATGCCTATCAACGTTTTCAACAACGATAATGGCATCATCCACAACTAGGCCAATAGCGAGAACCAACGCCAAGAGTGTGAGCAAATTAATAGAGTAGCCCAATATTTGCATCAAGAAGAAAGTGCCAATTAAAGATAAAGGCATCGCAATCACAGGCACCGCAACCGCGCGAACACTTCCCAAGAACAAGTAAATCACAACTGTCACGATGACTAAAGCCTCAAGCAAAGTTGAAACAACCTCATCAATCGAGCTAGTAATGAATTCTGTGGAGTCGTAAACAATTTGCCCTTTCATGCCAATAGGCAATTGCTTCTGAATATCCGGAACCACATCTCGTACACGCTGAGCCACGTCCAGCAAATTAGCTTGTGGCGCAACCTTAATACCAATAAAAACAGATTGTTTACCGCTGAAAGCTACATTGGTGTTGTAGTCCTCGGAGCCTAAAGAAACATTTGCCACCTGATCAAGGTAAACAATATTGACGCCATCCTTCTTAACCACCAGCTTGCGAAACTCTTCTAGTGTGTGCAGATCAGTACCAGCAACCAGGTCAACAGAAACCATGTCGCCTTTTGTGCTGCCCACTGCGGAAAGATAGTTATTTGCTGACATGGCGCTATACACATCATCTGCGCCGACACCCAGACCCGCCATTTTTTCGCGATCTAACCAAGCACGTAAAGCGAACTTTCTGCCGCCAATGATCTCCGCGTTTTGTACACCTTCAACAGAATCTAACTTTGGCTTAACAACACGCAATAGATAATCTGTGATCGCGTTGTTAGGCAACTGATCACTATAAAAACCCATATACATTGCGGCAGTAGATTGACCCACTTGAACAGTCAAAATAGGTTGCTGGGCTTGCGGGGGCAATTGATTCTTTACTGCACTAATCTGTGTCTGAATCTGCGTTAATGCCGAGTTCGAATCATAGTTCAGCTTTAGCGTGGCAATGATGGTTGAGACACCGCTCACGCTAGTAGACGAAAGATAATCAATGCCCTGCGCTTGAGCGATTGAAGCCTCTAAAGGCTGCGTAATAAAACCAGCAATTGTCTCGGGATCAGCGCCGTAGTAAGCGGTAGTTATCGTAACTATGGCATTTTGAGTTTGTGGATATTGATTGACTGGTAGGGAACCAATCGCCTTCAATCCAAAAACAAGCACAAGCGCACTGACCACCAGCGATAACACTGGCCTGCGGATGAATATATCGGTCCAATTCATCAGCTAATTATTCCTGTGGCTTAGGATCAGGAGAATTTGCAGGCTGCACCTTATTATTAATAATCAAGGGCGTGCCATTCTTTAACTTCAACTGACCGCTAGTGACAACGGTATCCCCTTCATTAATACCTTTGAGAATAGCCACTTGGTCGCCACGTGTGGCGCCAGTCGTTACAAATACTTGTTGCGCTTCCAGCGCTGGCTTGCCTTGCTTGTCTTTCTTATCAGTAGTTTTAGCAATGAAGACGGTTGATCCATAAGGGTTATAAGTCACCGCTGTTTGTGGCAAGGTTAGCAATTTCACTTGATCGCCAAGCTTGATATTCACATTAGCAAACATGCCAGGTAATACTTTCTTGTCTGGGTTGGCAATCTGTGCCTCAATTTGAATATTGCGAGTATTGGTATCCACCTTTGGACTAACCGCGGTAATCTTGCCAGTAAAGCTGGCATCTTTAAATGCATCAGTAGTAACAACAACATCTTGTCCAACTTGAATTTGCTCCGCATTACCTTGAGGTAAGGTGAAATCCACAAATATAGGATCCAAAGTTTGCAAGGTAATTAATTTGTCGCCTGGATTAACGAACTGGCCAGGGTTAATTGACACAATGCCAACACGTCCGCTAAATGGAGCCTTTAGATTTTTCTTGGCAACCAAAGCAGTTTGCGCTTCGACCTGAGCTTGCTTTGATTTTGCGTCGGCATTACTGGTATCAAAAACGTTTTTACTAATAGCCTGAATCGCTAACTGCTGCTTATCGCGCTCGCTAATAACTTTTGCGAGATCTGCCATTGCTTTTAAGGAATTGAGTTGCGCAACATCTGAAGCATCATTTAACTTAATCAGCAAATCACCCTCTTTAACATCTTGACCAGATTTAACAGGCACGGCTTGGACTAAACCGCCAATTTCTGTGCTGAGATCAACCCCTCTAAATGCGCGGACGTTACCAACACTCGTTAGCTTTGGTTGCCATTCTGAAGTTGCAACCACCATCGTAGAAACAGTGGCTGGCGGCAAACCCATTCCTGATATGAAATGCTTAATCATGAATGACTTGAACTGATTAAAAGCAAAAATCAGCCCCAACAATAAGAAGACTCCGCATAGCATGATTGTCATGCGACGTGGCAATGGCTCCATTGCCATCAGCTTGGCATATGCCTTTGTACCGCGCCACTTCACACCCATGCGCGCATAGAATGCTTTGGCTTTTTCCCAAAGGGCTAAAGCTTTTTCACGTAACCGCCATTGCACTGCCTTTAGCTTTAACCATGCCCAGATGGCAAGAACAGCGGCAATCAGTTTGCTTTTAATTGTTTCCAGAAGTTTCATTTTGATCTTTGTTCGCTATGTCTTTTGGTTTGAAGGCTGGACCAACTCGGTTCCACCAGCCACCGCCTAATGCCGCAAATAATGCTGCTGTATCTGAGAATCGCGTTGCTTGAGCAGCAACGGATTTGACTTTGGCTTGTTGATACTGATTTTGGTAATAGAGCACTGCCAAATAACTTGCGGTTCCCAATTTGTACTGTTTCTGCACAAGGTCTAAGGTTTCATAGGCATAACGCTCTGCATCAGAAGCCGCCTTAAGTGCTTGAGCGCCAGTCTCTAGAGCGCGCAGGGCATTAGCAACTTCCTGAAATGCATTCAAGACGGTAGCCTGATATTGAAAAGCGGCTTGCTCATAATTGGCCAGTGCGCCACGACGCTGCGCCAGCAATTGACCGCCTTGGAACAAGGGCTGCAAGATTCCGCCGCCAATAGACCATAAAGCAGAGTTAGGACCAAATAGCGCTGCGGAAGTAAGAGCGGCAGAACCAATAGATCCAGTGATATTAAATTGCGGCAACAAGTTTGCTGTTGCAACCCCAACAAATGCATTCTGCGCTTTTAATTGAGCTTCGGCAGCACGAACATCTGGACGTTGGCGCACAAGACTTGAAGGAACCGAGAGCGGCAACTTTTCAGGCAAATGTAATTTGCTTAAATCAAAATGAGCAATGTCAGCATTACCAGGCACCTCACCCACTAAGACCGCAAGTTGATTGCGTGTAAACGCCAAATTTCTTTCGTAATTCAATAAATCCACTTGTGAATTCGATACCAATGTTCTTTGGGAAGTGACATCGACTTTTGAAACAGTACCAATCACCAACTGCTTTTCTGTTACTTCGGCAAGATTAGTTTGCGCCTTCAAGATTTCTTCAGTAGCACTCATCTGCGCACGCAGAGCGGCTTCTCTTACTGCATTTGTGACCACATTAGCCGTTAAGGAAAGGTATGCGCCCTCTAACTGAAACTGTGCAACCTCTGCCTGCGCTCTAGCGCCTTCCACTGCGCGGCGAGCCCCTCCAAACACATCCAGCTTGTAACTTACATTCACAGAGGTGTTGTAAAGATTGTAGGTATCAGATCCATATGGCAAACCATAAATAGCTGAAGGTTGTAGCTGACGACTAGCGCCTGCACCAAGACCGATCGCAGGAAAGTATTGCCCACCAATTTGAGCATTTACGTTTTCTTGAGATGCACGCAATGCAGCATCAGCTGCACCTAAATTTGGATTTTGCTCTAATGCTTTTTTAATCAAGGCATCTAGTTCAGGAGATTTGTATAGCTCCCACCACTGCGCCTCTATATCTGCCCCCTCAACAAACTCTTGATCCGTTCCACCTGGCACACCAGGGGCGGTTGCTAGTTTTTTGACTACCGGACCCTCGGTATAAGAAGAGGTTTTAGGCGCCTCAGGTTGCTTAAAGTCAGGACCAACAGCACATGCTGAAAGCAAACTCACGCACAGGATCGGGAGCAGCTTGAAATACGAGAAAGAAGGATTCTTTAAAAAAAACATGGGTGCGGCAAATATTCTCTTTTGTAAGAGTTATTTGAACACAAAAATGCTACAGGGGTTATGTAACACCCTGATTTATCTACTGAAATTTGTACACAAGTTTATGTGAAAGTCAAATAAGCAAAAAATTATTCGACTGTTACGCTTTTCGCTAAATTACGTGGCTTATCAACATCTGTACCACGCACACATGCTGTGTGATATGCCAACAACTGCAGTGGAACAACATGCAGAATAGGCGAAAGATTTCCATAATGCTCTGGCAATCGAATCACATTAATGCCATCGCTATTTACGATTTCGGTGTCTTGATCGGCAAAGACATAAAGCCTGCCACCGCGTGCCTTCACTTCTTGCATATTGGACTTCAACTTTTCAAGAAGCACGTCATTAGGAGCCACTGTCACCACTGGCATTTTGTCTGTTACGAGTGCCAATGGTCCATGTTTAAGCTCACCCGCAGGGTAGGCTTCTGCATGGATATAAGAAATCTCTTTTAGTTTCAGTGCGCCCTCAAGGGCAATTGGATAGTGGAGGCCGCGACCCAAGAAGAGCGCGTTCTCGCATTTTGAAAACGCATCACTCCAAGCCATAATCTGTGGCTCGAGCGCTAATACCGCATGCAATGCTTTCGGCAAATGACGCAACTCGCGCAACAACTCTTTTTCTTTTTCAGAGCCCACTTTTCCAGCGCGCTTTGCTAACGATATGGCAAGCAGATATAAAGCTAACAACTGAGTAGTAAATGCCTTGGTTGAAGCAACACCAATTTCTGTACCGGCCTTGGTTAAAAAATGCCAAAGGGTTTCGCGAACCATTGCACTACTTGCAACGTTGCAAATTGCTAACGTGTAGCGATGTCCAAGCTCCTTAGCGTGACGCAATGCTGCCAAGGTATCAGCCGTTTCGCCAGATTGCGATACCACCACAACCAATGCTTTCGGATTTGGGACTGTTGTGCGATAACGATACTCACTAGCAATTTCTACTTGCGTTGGAATGCCTGCAATATCTTCCAACCAATACTTAGCGACGCATGCTGAGTAATAACTAGTTCCGCAGGCCAAAATCAAAATTTGATCGAATGCCTGCCACTCATCTGGCTTTGCTCCAAATAACTCCGGCCCAAATGAGGCAATGTTGGCAAGCGTATCGCCAATTGCTCTTGGTTGCTCAAAGATTTCTTTTTGCATGTAATGCTGATAAGGACCAAGGTCTACTGAATCTGCCTGTGCTGGCATGGGCTTACGCTCGCGCTCTACCAACTTACCGCCTTGATCCAATACTTCGACACTATCAGCCTTCAGAACGGCTACATCACCCTCTTCTAAATACATCATGGAGTGAGCGCGTCCTGCTAAAGCAAGCGCATCTGATGCCAAGAAATTTTCTTGATTACCAAGCGCAATCACCAAAGGAGAACCTACTCGCGCACCTACCAATGTATCTGGACTATCTTGCGCAATCACGCCAATTGCATAAGCTCCATGCAACTTTGGCAATACCGCCTTGACTGCATCTGCAATACTTTTTTGACCGCTGTCCACATATTGCTGATGAATTAAATGGGCAATTACTTCTGTATCGGTCTCTGAACTAAAAACATAACCAGCTGCTTTTAACTCTGTACGAAGAACTTCATAATTTTCAATAATGCCATTGTGAACAACCGCAATGAGTCCATTTGAAATATGAGGATGGGCATTTTGAGTATCTGGCTTGCCGTGCGTCGCCCAGCGAGTATGGGCAATTCCAAGAGTTCCCTTGAAATCTTTACCTTGCTCAGCCAGCTCTGAAACTCGAGCAGTAGTACGAGCTCTCTCGATAGGATGTTTTGCGTCATCACGATTGATAACCGCGAAACCACAAGAATCATAGCCACGATATTCAAGGCGGCGCAAACCCTCTACCAATACCTCAACGATATTTTGATGAGAAGCTGCGCCAACAATGCCGCACATTATTTTTTACCCTTAGCTTTAGTCACTTTTTTTAAAAGTTTTTTAGGGGTTGGTTTTTTTGCTGTTGCCTTTTTAGCAATTGGCTTTTTAGCAGGCGCCTTCTCCTTTTTAACGGGGCGTTGCCACTGTAAAGAGATTTGCTTTGCTCTTGAAACGGTCAATTGATTAGCAGGCGCATCTTTGGTAAGAGTTGTTCCTGCACCCAAAGTAGCACCACGTCCTACGCGCACTGGTGCAACTAATTGAGTATCAGAACCAATAAAGACATCATCCTCAATAATAGTCTGGTGCTTATTAACGCCATCGTAATTACAAGTAATAGTACCTGCGCCAATATTGACTCTTGTGCCAACGATAGAATCGCCAACATAAGCCAAATGATTAGCCTTGCTGTTTGCGGCAATCTTGCTGTTCTTTACTTCAACAAAATTACCAATATGTACATCATTGGATAAATCAGCGCCAGGCCTCAAGCGCGCATAAGGTCCAATGAGGGATTGATTACCAACTTTAGCGCCGTCAAGATGACTGTATGGATGAATCGTGACACCTTTGCCAATCGTGCTGTTGCGAATAATGCAATATGGTCCAATTTTTGCACCAGCGGCTAAGGTAACGCAACCCTCAAACACACAACCAACATCAATAAATACATCAGTTCCACACTCTAAAGTGCCACGCACATCAATACGCGCAGGATCAGCAAGCGAAACGCCTGAGTTCATTAACTGATTTGCGATATTGAGTTGATGGACGCGCTCTAAGCTTGCTAATTGATCCCGACTATTAACGCCAATAGTTTCATATTCATTATCAGCCTGCGCTGTACGAATAGGCACGCCATCTTTTACCGCCATCGCAATCACATCAGTTAAGTAATACTCACCCTGTGCATTGCTAGCACGTAATGCTTTCAGCCATTTCTTTAAAGAGTTTGTTGGCAACACCATGATGCCGGTATTAATTTCTTGAATAGCCTTTTGTGCCGATGAGGCATCTTTTTCTTCAACAATTTCTTTTACAGAACCATCAGCATCGCGCACGACACGACCATAACCCGTAGGATTGCTCAAATTCTGAGTGAGCAAAGCTAAAGCGCAATCTTTGCCACGTACACCATCGGCTAATTTAGCTAGCTTATCTAAGGTCTTTTGCGCTGTAAGAGGCACGTCTCCATATAAAACTAGGGTTGACTCTTGCGCATCCAATTTTGGTAATGCTTGCAATAAAGCATGGCCTGTGCCTTTTTGCTGCGCCTGGAGCGCAGTGCTTACTTTACTAAATCTAGGATCTTCTTTAGCAGTGCTAGATAAAAATTCTTTAACGTCGTCAGCGCCATGACCAATAACTACTACTGGACCTTTTTTGGAAGTTTTACCCTGAAGCGCTAGCGCAGTATCGAGAACATGATGCAAAAGGGGTTTGCCTGCCAGCGTTTGTAAAACCTTCGGTAACGCGGATTTCATCCGCTTTCCCTGCCCAGCAGCCAATATGACGATATTCATAAAGGGGGATTATAAGTCCCTTGCACAAGGGTTCCGCAAGCCAATTCATCCAATTCCGACTCATCAATTGCCTTGTCTCCCGAAGATCTTGCGGCAATACCTGTTAGCTCAGTTGAAATCTCAAGATTTTTGAAGTCGAAAGCCTCGGAATCCATCAAATGCGACGGGACAATATGGTGCATTGAGCGGAATAGATTTTCAACACGGCCAGGATGCTTCTTCTCCCAATCACGCAACATTTCTTTCATGACCTGACGCTGTAGGTTGGGCTGACTACCGCAAAGATCGCAAGGAATAATTGGGAAGTTCATGTCGCCTGCATAACGCTCCAGTAATTTCTCAGGCACATAAGCGAGCGGCCGAATCACAATATGCTTGCCATCATCAGATCGCAACTTGGGCGGCATACCTTTAAGCTTGCCCGCGTAGAACATATTGAGCATGAGTGTCTCAAGAATGTCATCACGATGATGGCCTAGAGCAATCTTTGTAGCACCCAATTCATCTGCGACTCGATATAAGATGCCGCGACGTAAACGTGAACATAGTCCACAGGTTGTTTTACCTTCTGGAACAACACGCTTGACAATGCTATAAGTATCTTGCTCTTCGATATGAAATTGAACGCCCAAACTCTTCAGATAGTTAGGCAATATTTCCGCTGGGAAATTGGGCTGCTTCTGATCTAAATTGACCGCCACAATTTCAAAATTAATCGGCGCTCGTTCGCGCAACTTCATCAAAATATCCAACATGGCATAACTATCTTTGCCACCAGACACGCACACCATCACTTTGTCGCCATCTTCGATCATGCCGAATTCACCAATGGCTTGACCAACCAAACGACAAAGTTTTTTCTCTAATTTGTTTTCTTCAAAAACAATTTTTCGTATATCGCCCATAAGCACTTAGTTCTTTTGCAATATATTTAATATTTACTACTGCTTGATCCGAAACACTTCTACGCCTACTGAATGGCAATCTGGATAAACATCCGGTTTAGAAGTACTTACGCGGGCCGCCAATACTTTGGGGTGTGCCAACATCGCAGTAACAATCTCGTCACAAAACGTTTCTTGAAGTTGTATATGTCCCTTAGCAGCAATCTCTTTAATGGTCTCGCGCATGAAATCGTAATCAACCACTTCATTTAATTGATCGTGTGTTGGCGTATTCATAGCAAGAGGAATGTATAGATCTACATTCAAAATCACGCGTTGTTCTGCTCTTTTTTCAAAGTCATGAACGCCGATATTGATATAAATTTCATAGTCACGCAAAAATAAACGGCGACAGTCAATTAAAGCGGGATGCGAAAGAATGGCATGCATAAATAATTAGTTTGTTTTAAACATCACATCACGTGATGAAGGCAATAAATGTTGGCCACCATCTACATAGAGTGTTGTTCCAGTGATGGCATTGGCGTTAGCTAAAAATACGGCTGCACTTGCAATATCGGTTGGAGTAGACGATTGACCCAAAGGCGTCATTTTATGAGCTTGAGTAAACCCAGATTGCGATTGATCGCCCGATGGCAATGAAATGCCTGGTGCCAATCCAACCACTCTGAGATGGGGAGCAAAATCCATTGCCAGAGTTTCAACCGAAGAAGCGAGGGCTGCTTTTGATAATGTGTAAGACAGGTAATCTGGATTGAGATTGATTAACTTTTGATCAAGTAACTGAACTACAGATGGAATGACATCGGGTGTTTGTTTCCTCTCCTTTTGGAATGCAAACATACATTGCGAGAGCAAAACAGGCGCCAGTAAATTGACCTCCATATGATCTAGTAAAGATTGGCCAGTTAAAGGCTTGCTGGAATTAGCGCGGTCATACTCAAAAATTGAAGCGCTATTAACCAAGCAGTGCAAATTAGGAAATTGTCGGACCACATCAGCAAATAGAGAATTGACAGATTCCTCAATCGCCAAGTCAGCCTGAAATGCAGCCGCCCTCACTCCTAGACGCTGAATGTCAGCTACGGTTTCTTCCGCCTCTTGCTGGGAACGGCCATAATGAACCGCTACTTCCCATCCTTGGCGCGCAAACTGCAAAGCAATTTCACGACCCAGGCGCTTAGCAGCGCCAGTCACTAAAACTGCTTTTTGTTGCTCTGAAGGGTGGACTGAACTCGGGTTCAATTAAATTCTCTTAGACTAGCGAGCTATGGATATTACCTTGACCAGCCTAGAAACGGAGCATAGTGAGCTTCTAAAGGCAAAAATAGCCTCTCAGATCGCCTCCCACGGTGGCTGGCTGCCCTTTTCTCGCTATATGGAGATGGCTCTCTATGAGCCCGGAATGGGCTATTACAGCGCAGGGGCTCACAAACTGGGTGCTGGCGGGGATTTCACAACGGCCCCTGAACTTAGCCCGCTATTTGGGGCGGCGATTTGCTCAACTCTCATTCCAGTGCTTGAGGGTCTTGATCGCAAAGGATTGCCGACTCAGATATTGGAATTTGGGGCAGGCACTGGCAAGCTGGCAACATCCATACTGACCCGCCTTCAAGACCTTGGATTCACTCTAGACTCCTACAACATTATTGAAATTTCTCCAGACTTGGCCCAACGACAAAAAGAGCGCATTCAAAAGACCGTTAATGAACTCAATACACAAACTCACTGTGAGTGGCTAAGCGAACTACCGAAAAATTTTTCGGGCGTTATCTTGGCAAACGAAGTGATTGATGCGATTCCCTGTGACATCATCATTTATCAGAATGGATTTTGGTATTCGCATGGGGTAGCCTTCGAAAACAATAAGCTCATTTGGAAAACTGGTTCTCCTGTTGAACAAAGTCTAATTCCCGAAACTTTATTGAGTGGCAATTTTCCTGAAGGCTATGTCACTGAACTGCATACGCCGGCTATCGCCTGGATGCACCAGGTTGCGAAGCATTTAGAGACTGGTTTATTCCTAACGTTTGACTACGGTTTTCCAGAGAGCGAGTATTACCACCCTCAAAGAAGTGAAGGAACGCTGATGGCGCACCATCGTCATCACGCGATTCAAGACCCGTTTTATCTGCCTGGGCTGTGTGATCTAACGACTCACGTTGAGTGGTCGCAAATTGCCCGCGCTGCATTAGCGGAAAAAGCTGATGATGTTTATTTAACGAATCAGGCGGCTTATCTTTTGGATGCAGGCATTGGTGATATCGCACTAGAAATTGGAGACCCCAGCAATCCAGAAACATTCCTCCCCATCTCCAACTCATTGCAAAAACTTTTATCTGAAGCTGAGATGGGTGAGTTATTTAAAGCCTTTGCCTTTTCTAAAAATCTAGAGCAACTTCTCCCAGAGCATACCTTGGAAGGCTTGCCAGGATTGCGCGGTAGAAATCGGCTTTAAACAAGCTGCAGAATTAGATTTGAAGTGCCGCTGTAATTGCGGCTAATCTTGCCGCCTCAAACGCACTGCCGATACGCTCACCACTAGAGCGATCTTCAGCGGCAACTCCAGCAATGATTTCTGCGGTATTGAGTGCCTGCGCGTTGCGCATCGCTTTAATTAATGACGTAACACCCAAACCAATTTTTTGAGCGAGATTCAGTAAGGCTTGTCCGCGATCGGGCTTGCGCCATACATCTGCGCGATTAAACCAAGCCAACACATCCACAGACTGAAAATGAAGTTGATTTTTATTGATCAATACCAATAGTTCACTAAAGATTTCGCTAAAGTCACGAACCTCAATTGGCATGCGAACACAATCAGCCCATGAACGAATCTCCACAGCGGGTACATTCATTAAAACTACTGCACAGCGCTCTTCTAATGAATTCCCCGCCTCACTCAAATGAGCCAAGATCGATTCACGAAATTCTTCTTGTGACAGCTGGCTTGCGAGCGTTGGCGCCAATAAAGTTTTTGCAGCCCCAGTATTGAGCAAAACCTGAAACATATGCATAGGCTTGCTAGCCACCAAACCTCTGGCCAATTCTTGCCAAATACGCTCGGCGGATAAGGCGCGCAACTCATCTGCCTGAACAATTGCCTTCAATGCCAACATTGTTTCATCGGCAACAATGAACTCCGGAAAGCGCGCAGCAAAACGGGCAATCCGTAATAGACGAAGAGGATCTTCGGCAAATGCATCTGAAACGTGTCGAAAAACTTTGGCGGCTAAATCTTGTTGGCCGTTATATGGATCCAAGATTGGGCCATGCAAGCCTCCATCTTCCCCAACCTCTTGAGCCATTGCATTAATCGTCAAATCACGACGCAATAAATCTTGCTCTAGAGTGACAGATGGGTCAGTATAAAAATGAAATCCTTTATACCCTTTACCAGTCTTGCGCTCAGTGCGAGCCAAAGCGTATTCAGCTTGAGTATCGGGATGCAGAAAGACTGGAAAATCTTTACCCACAGGACGAAAGCCTTTAGCAAGCATTTCCTCTGCGCTCGATCCCACCACAACGTAATCAATATCGTGTACCGGCAATCCCATCAAGGCATCGCGTATCGCTCCGCCAACAGCGTAAACCTTCATTCTGAGCTGCTTTCCAAATGACGGCGACTTAGTTTAAATACATGCGTTAATGCGTCGATACCATTCTCAGGAAGAATATTTGGCAATTGCATTGAAGCAATATTGTCCCGTGACATCAGCGTGGGTCCAGGCAAAAACTCAAAGGCTAATGCCTGCAAGTAGCCCACGAAAGCCGGCACAGGAATGATCCAGCAAAAAGTTTTTGCTTTTCGTTTAGCCAATTCCACAATCTCTTGCATGGTGTATGCCTTAGGGCCCACCAAGTCATAAGATTGGTGAATTGTCTTCGGCATATCTAGCGCCTTTACAAAAACGCTTGCTACGTCATCAACGCTAACTGGCTGAAATGTTGCTCCATAGTTTGCCAGCGGCATTAATGGGAATAGCTTTGTGAGCTTGGCGAACAAATTAATAAATTGATCTTGAGCGCCAAAAATGACTGATGGCCTAAAAATAGTCCAATCCAGATTGCTAGCTTTCACTGCTAACTCACCATCACCCTTGCTGCGTTGATACATTGATGAGCCCTTGGAATCAGCACCAAGAGCACTCATATGAAGATATCGCCTCAGGCCATGTAACTGCATTGCAGTAATAATATTTTTAGGCAAATCCACATGAGCGGATTTAAACACCTTGCCATAAGGCTGAGCCGGCTTATCGTGCAAAACACCTACCAAATTAATCACTGCGCCACTGGGCTTGATGCGCGAACATAAGTCTTGCAAAGTATCAAACTCATGAATATCTGCATCTTCAATATGTACTTTGGGCAACAGGCGTAATTCACGGCCAGTTGATGAATGCCCAGAGGGAATCAAGACAGAGTAGCCGGCTAATTGCAATTGCGCAGCCAAGACTCGCCCTACAAAGCCATTTCCTCCAATCAACAAAATGTCATATTGCATAGAATTCCTCTTAACAACTCAAGGTAACTCAGATTGTGTGGCGGCTTTAGGCGTGATTACACCTAAACGTTGTTTTAAAGACTGTGTCTGGCCGTTCAATATTGAGGAATAGTAATTTGCGTTTGACAACACATTCTTTACATAGGTACGTGTTTCATTAAACGGAATAGTTTCAGCAAAAATCGCACCCTCAGTTGGACCAGTCAACTTTTCTCGCCATGCTTTAGAACGAGATGGACCAGCGTTATAGGCTGCGGAAGCCAATACCCAAGAGCCATCCAAATCAATCAAGACCATATTGAGATAGTTACTGCCCAATGTGAGATTGGTATTTGTATCGCTTAATTTATCGCTGGTGTAATTAGTCATACCAATCTTTTTGGCGACATACTTGGCGGTATTAGGCATGACCTGCATCAGTCCAGAAGCTCCTACTGAAGAAGATGCATTCATGATAAAACGCGATTCTTGGCGAATGAGTCCATACGCCCACGCTAGATTTAAATCAATCTGCCTTGCAATTGGAGACAACTCATCGCGATACGGCGTGGGATAGCGCAAATGAAAATCATGCTCCTGTTTTGTACGATCCGCGGTATTTACAACACGATCATACAAATTGATGCGTTTGGCATATTCAGCGGCAGCCAGTAGCTGCTTGTCTGTCATATTGCGCAACTCCCAATTCCACTCGCGATTGCCTTCAAAACGCAAATTCATGGCATACAAACGTTCGCCACGAATAAATCCTTTGCGATTTGCCATAGCATTTATTTCTTGCTCACTAACTTTGGTACGACTAGGCGCATGATTGGGCTTACCCAATTCCTCGCGAGCTAATTGGCCATAAAAGTTATATTGATCTGCAATCAGCTCAAAACTTTCTTTCGCTTTTGCATCTTGACCCTCTGCCTTTAGTGCGCGTCCATACCAATAAGTCCATGCGGGATCTTTGCTTCTCACGGCAGGATTCATGCCATCAATCGCATTCTTGACCAAGACCCAATCTTTTGCGCGCAAGCCTGCTCGCACTTTCCATTCTTGCGACTCTACGGATAGCAATTCGTTGTAACCGAGATCCTGCTGTAAACGATAGGCATCATCGGCATTCGGATCTAATTTCTTTGCCAGAAATTGGCCGATCACACCCCAAGCAAGCGCTTGATTTTCTTTGCTGTAGCGCGATGCTGTTTGAGAAAAATCACGGTATGCTTTTGCAGGATCTGTCTTAGCTACCTTCACAATCTCGCCAATAGGATCATCGCCACCGAGACGTCGCGCCATCGTGTCGTAACCCTTTTCGCTTGCGGCACGACCAATCGCTTTTGCCTCGCTTGATGACATACCGCCCGCAGCAGCCAATGCAGGAACCAACTCTTGACATGCTTGTCCGAAATAACTGGGGTCTAATAACACTGAGCGTGAATCTGCGGCCAACTTAGCAGGGCTCTCCCCTTGTGACAATTTAGACAACAAGGAATAACACTTCACTTGAGTGTCGTCATCTAGGACAAACTTGGCATACTCCACATCAAAACGCGCCCAATCTTTACGTTTACCAAGCACTAACAACCAATCGTTACGCATGCGATCTGCCAACGCGGTTCCCTGATATTGACTCAAGAATGCAAGCACTTGCGAGTCAGCAGCATAGTCATTGCGAGGATCACCAGAACTATCAAACAGCTGCGGCTTAATCCGAAAATAGGCCACATAATCATCAAATGGGTAATTGACTAAAGCTGAAGATAGTTGCTGCGTGCGAAACACATCATTTTTTTTAGCCGCCTCACGCAAGTCGATAAACATTCGATCCGTGTCAGTGATTTCTGCGGGTGCTGCTTTGCTTTCATAGGACTTCGGCAGCTTTGGTTTTTTTGTTTTCTCTGCGAATGCGCTTGGCACGGCAAAAACTACCCCCAAAGCCAATATTCCAGCCCAGCGTACAAAATACCCTCTCAGAATCTGATGCATCTTTTTCACTATCTAACCTTATTTGCTATATTTTCTAATTTTCGCCCGATAATGGTCGATATGCACGGTAATTCACCAAAAACTCTGCGCCAAGAATTATTAAAACAACGCAACGAATTTGCTGCGGGCAGCTCTTATCCTCACGCAAAAGAGAGTCTTATTTTGGCTATCGGTGAATTTCTTAGTAACGAGGGCAAGCTTCTACGCTCAATTGCCCTATATTGGCCGATTCAAGATGAGCTCGATATCAGAGCCCCCTTACTTATCTGGGCTAGCAGCGACGAGGGGCGGCGCTTAGCTTTGCCCCATGCTCGTCCAGATAAACACCTAGATTTTTATGAATGGCGTGATGGCGACAGCTTGATTCCTAGCAAGCATGGTGTTCCTGAACCAAGCCCAAGCAATGAGGACAGACCCATTCTTAATCCAGATTGCATCTTCATCCCTTGCGTAGGCTGGTCAAGCTCAATCGCCAATGGCAAAACACACTATTGGCGCTTGGGCTATGGTGGTGGCTACTTTGATCGTACTTTGTCGGCATTGCGCAAAAAAAATCCCAAGTTGATTTGCATTGGGATTGGATTTGATTGGCAAAAACTGGATGATGCTCAGTGGTCCGCACAAACTCACGATGAGCCTTTAGATATGTTGCTCACCGAATTTGGTTTGCTGCGCTAACTTAATTCGTTAACTCTAAGTTCTCTGCGATTGCCAATACGGCATCGGCCTGGTTTAAAGAATAGAAATGTAAACCTGGGACACCAGCGGTTAGCAACTGATCACATAAATCCGTTACAACCTCTTCGCCGAATGCGCGAATCGACGCTATGTCATCGCCATACGATTGAAGTCGTAGGCGAATCCAGCGAGGAATCTCCGCACCACACGCATCCGAGAATCGCAATAGTTGACTGCTGTTGGTAATCGGCATGATGCCGGCAATGATGGGCTGAGTAACGCCCAAATCATATGCTTCATCAACAAAACGAAAATAGGCATCACTGTTATAAAAATACTGAGTAACAGCAGAGTTTGCGCCTGCCTTCATTTTTTGAACAAAGAAATCGATGTCACTTGCAGGAGACTTTGCTTGCGGATGTGTCTCTGGATATGCAGCTACATCAATATGAAACCAATCACCAGTCTCTGCACGGATGAACTCTACCAATTCATTGGCGTGATGAAATTCACCATACTGACCCATGCCTGATGGCAAATCACCGCGCAAGGCTACGATTCGCTTCACTCCTAAAGCTTGATACTGTTTGAGCATTTCACGCACACTCTCACGCGAGCTACCAACGCAAGATAAATGGGGGGCAACAGCAGCCCCCGCAGCATGAATATCGCTGACTACTTTTAATGTGCCTGACTGAGTAGACCCGCCAGCCCCAAAAGTCACGGAATAAAACGAGGGTTTCAGTTTTTCGCTGAAACGCTCACGCACGAGGTGCAGCTTATTCTCACCTTCAGGTGTTTTTGGAGGAAAGAATTCAACGCTTAATTCCATGATTGGGGCCTAGATATCTAAGAGCGGATTAATAACGATAGTGGTCAGCCTTGTATGGGCCTTCCTTGGTGACACCAATATACGCTGCTTGCTGATCTGTTAATTCAGTCAGTTGCGCATTCAGCTTCTTCAACTGTAAGCGCGCAACCTTCTCATCCAAATGCTTTGGCAAGGTGTAAACGCCAACTGGATACTTGTTTGTGCCAACCGCATTCCACAACTCAATCTGAGCAATCACTTGGTTTGCGAATGAAGAGCTCATCACATAAGAAGGGTGGCCAGTACCGCACCCCAAATTCACTAAACGACCTTTAGCCAGAATGATTAAACGCTTCTCAGGCATACCATTTGCCGCAGGGAAAATGACGTGGTCTACCTGTGGCTTGATTTCTTCCCACTTGTATTTCTCAATACCAGCAACATCGATCTCATTATCAAAGTGGCCGATGTTACAAACGATCGCCTGATCCTTCATCTTCACCATATGGTCATGCGTAATCACATGGTAGTTACCTGTTGCTGATACAAAAATATCTGCCTTGTCTGCAGCGTAATCCATTGTTACAACACGATAGCCTTCCATGGCCGCTTGAAGTGCACAAATTGGATCAACTTCTGTTACCCATACCTGGGCAGACAACGCACGTAAAGCCTGTGCAGAACCTTTGCCCACGTCGCCATAACCACAAACTACGGCAACTTTGCCTGCAACCATAACGTCGGTAGCGCGCTTGATCGCATCAACCAAAGACTCGCGGCAACCATAAAGGTTGTCGAACTTGCTCTTGGTTACAGAGTCATTCACATTAATCGCCGGGAATTTCAGATCGCCTTTGGCGAACATTTGATACAAGCGATGTACGCCAGTAGTAGTTTCTTCAGTAACGCCTTTTACTTTCTCTAAACGAGTGGAGTACCAGGTTGGATCTTGAGCTAACTTCTTCTTAATTGCAGCAAATAGAATGGTCTCTTCTTCGCTAGTAGGATGATTTAAGCAAGCCTGGTCTTTTTCAGCGCGCGCGCCAAGATGCAATAACAAAGTCGCATCGCCACCATCATCCAAAATCATATTGGTATAGCCACCGTCAGCCCATTCAAAAATACGATGAGTGAAATCCCAGTACTGCTCAAGTGTTTCACCTTTGATAGCGAATACTGGCGTGCCGTTTGCAGCAATCGCTGCAGCAGCGTGATCTTGTGTTGAGAAAATATTGCATGAAGCCCATTGCACTTCTGCACCAAGAGCCTCAAGAGTCTCAATCAATACTGCAGTTTGAATGGTCATATGCAAAGAGCCTGTAATACGTGCGCCACGTAACGGCTGCTGAGCAGCAAACTCATCACGAATGGCGATCAGGCCAGGCATCTCAGTTTCAGCAATCGCGATTTCTTTGCGACCAAAGTCAGCCAAAGAAATATCCGCAATTGCGCAACGAGTTGCAACAAAGTCTTTTAAATTGAAATCAGAAACGGTATTCATGTAATGCTCCAGCTAAATACGATCCAATGCTGGAGTACAAACTCGCTAGCCGTTGAATCATGGGTTAGCGAGCGCAGTTGCAATTAGCAAATCCCACTTGGGGAATTTGCCCCTTCAAGCCTGGGGAAGTGCCAGTTTGGCAATCCTTGCAACGCTCCTTGAAGGTATGACGAAATTGTAAACAATTTCGTCATATTTCGCCTCAATACATCTTAAAAACGCTTTTTAAGTCCTTAATTCACTAAATAGGGCTTATAAACCTGCGGCTGCGCGCAATGCAGCTGCCTTGTCTGTCTGCTCCCAAGTAAATTCTGGCTCTTCGCGGCCAAAGTGACCGTAAGCTGCAGTCTTGCGATAAATTGGACGCAAGAGATTGAGCATCTTCACAATGCCTTTTGGACGCAAGTCAAAATGCTCCGATACAAGTTGCGCAATCTTTTCATCAGAAATCTTGCCGGTACCAAATGTGCTCACCATTACCGAAGTAGGTTTTGCAACGCCGATCGCGTAAGAGATTTGGATCAAGCATTTGCTTGCCAAACCTGCAGCGACGACGTTCTTCGCAACATAACGCCCAGCGTAGGCAGCTGAACGGTCAACCTTTGAAGGATCTTTGCCTGAGAATGCGCCACCGCCGTGAGGAGCTGCACCACCGTAGGTATCAACAATGATTTTGCGGCCAGTTAAACCGCAATCGCCTTGTGGGCCGCCGATAACGAAACGGCCTGTTGGGTTCACCAAGAAATTAATTGCACCTTTGATCAAATGCTTAGGCAATACTGGCTTAATAATTTCTTCTACTACTGCCTCACGCAATTTTTCCAAAGAAATATCTTCGTCATGTTGAGTAGACAGCACCACAGTATCAATAGAATCAGGCTTGCCATCGACATAACGCAAGGTGACCTGTGACTTTGCATCAGGACGCAACCATGTCAAACGACCATCACGGCGCAACTGTGATTGACGCTCCACCAAGCGATGCGATAAATGGATTGGCAATGGCATGAGTTCTGCGGTTTCATCACAAGCGTAGCCAAACATTAAACCTTGGTCACCAGCGCCTTGGTCCAAGCCATCATCGTGTGCTTTATCAACGCCCTGAGCAATATCCGGGCTTTGCTTGTCATAAGCAACCAATACTGCACAACCTTTGTAATCAATGCCGTAGGCAGTATTGTCGTAGCCAATTTCACGCAAGGTATTGCGAGCAACTTGAATGTAGTCTACGTTTGCATTAGTTGTGATTTCACCAGCCAATACAACTAAGCCAGTGTTGCACAATGTTTCTGCTGCAACACGTGCAGTTGGATCTTGCGCCAAGATAGCGTCAAGAATCGAATCAGAAATTTGGTCTGCTACTTTATCGGGATGACCTTCAGAAACAGATTCTGAGGTAAAGAAGTAATCGTTTGCCATTGCATATTCCTTTAAAAAATTAACACGATCTATGGGACAACTCGACGTGCCTGGAACTTCAACGGCGACGCTTTAGCAGAATTTTTAAATCGCCCTGCAAGTTGTCTTAACTCAGCGATGGTGCCATTCTATCTGAAAACCCCAATATTCATCAAGGCGCCCTGAAATTTGGTCTTCATGGCAGCATTGAATATCATTGAGGGGTGCGAAAATTCCTTTTAAAGATTGGTCTCAATATCATTGCTGCACTACCCCTTGCAGTTGTGCAGGTAGTGGGGGCATTTCTGGGGCTTCTTGCCTATCTTGGGTCAAAGCAATACAGATCGCTATTTAGACCCCAATATGAAGCCGTCGTCAAAGCACGTAATTTACCTTTTAAGCTTTGGGAAGCAGTGTGCGCCTCAGGAATGCTCTTTTCAGATAGCTTATGGATTTGGCGCAACCCACAAAAAGCGCTCAGCTTAGTAGAAATCCAAAACTGGGATTTGGTTGAGCGCGCAATACAAGAGGGTCATGGCCTAGTAATGTTGACACCACACCTTGGTGGCTTTGAAATTATTCCTAGAATATTGGCAAAATATTTTCCAGCCACAATTTTGTATCGCCCATCACGACAAGAATGGCTTAATGAATTGGTTGAGGAAGGGCGCGCATATCCCAATATGCACTTCGTACCGACCAACCTCAATGGCGTTCGACAAATGACTAGAGCACTTACTCGTGGTGAAGCCATCGGCATTCTTCCTGATCAAGTGCCAAGCGGTGGTGAGGGTGTATGGGTACCATTCTTCGGACGACCGGCTTACACAACACCTTTACCTGCACGTCTAGCAAATCGCAATAACACTCCTGTAGTGATGTTTACAGCAAAACGCAAATCCATTGGAAGGGGTTGGCTAATGCAAGCGACACGCCTTGCGCCCTTTAGTGAAGACGCTAACATCGCTGCTGCCGAACTCAACATAGCGATTGAAAACGCCGTCTTAATTGCCCCCGAACAATTCATTTGGTCATACAACCGTTACAAACATCCAATGGGCGCAGAATTACCGCCAAGCAGCTAAAGAGCATTATCATTTTTAGCATGAATTGGCTTTCAAACATTTTTAATTTTTTAGCGCTCAGCCTATTGCGCTTATTTGCCTTTCTTCCCTACAGCATCACCATCTACACCGGCTATGGTCTTGGTTGGCTCGCAGCGCATATTCCTAATAGTCGTTCTATGGTTGTCAAAACAAATTTGCGATTGTGTTTCCCCAATCTCAATGAAAAGGAAATTGATGCACTTGCCCTTGAACACTGGAAATTATTTGGTCGCAGTGTTTTAGAAAGAAGCAGAATTTGGCTGGGAAGCGGAAAACAAATTACCGACATTGTGACGATTAAATCCGCCATCACACTTGGAGACCGCAAACCCCGCCTTCTCATCAACCCCCACTTTGTTGGCCTTGAAGGTGGCTTTATGGCGCTATCTGTACTAGCGAGTCAACGCGATTGGCTCAAAGGCGCTGGGTTGTATCAAAAAATGAAGAATCCATTCTTTAATCAAAAGATGATTGAATGGAGGAATCGATTTGGCGGTAAGTCGATTGAAAGACAAAGCCGCTTGCGCGACTTGATCCGAGAAATCCAAACTGGCAATTTTATTTTCATTGCGCCTGATATCGACTTAGGGCCCCGTGATTCTGTATTTGCGCCCTTCTTTGGAATTCAGGCAAACACCATCACCTCCGTATCGCGCTTAGCAAGATTAAGTGGGGCAGAGGTTTGTTTGATGACCACAACACTGAACAAAGATCGCAAAGGCTATACCTGCCACATTAGTGAGCCATTACCAAATTTTCCTAGTGATGATGTTGAAAAAGACACTGCTCGCCTCAATCAATATATCGAGGAACTTGTTCGAGAAAGACCATCAGAGTACTATTGGGTTCATAAACGCTTTAAGCATCGCCCTCCTGGCGAACCAAGCCTTTACGATTAACGGATTATTTTGAGTACCACGCCAAGCAACTCTAGACGCAGATTACGCTTCACCAAAATGCATGGTGCCGGCAATGATTTCATTGTGCTTAATGGTATCGATCAAGACTTAAGCAGTATTACGCGTGAGCAGTGGCAAGCTTTAGCGCACCGCCAATTTGGTATCGGCTCAGATCAAATTCTTATCGTTGAAAAACCCACTCGTGACGATGCTGATTTCCGTTATCGCATCTTTAATGCGGATGGCGGAGAAGTAGAGCAATGTGGCAACGGCTCACGTTGTTTTGTGCGCTTTGTACTTGATCAAGGTTTATCAAATAAAAATCCTCTGCGTGTTGAAGTAGCGCATACAGTTCTTACGCTGAAATCTCATCCCGATGGGCAGGTGGAAGTGAATATGGGTGCGCCAATTTTTGAGCATAGCCAAATTCCATTTAATGCGAACGGCTTGGCTAGCATGCAAGAGTTTCATGAAACTCTTTTTGCCATTCCTTTGAACCACCCTGCAACGCATGATAGCTTTGTAGGCGTCTTATCAATGGGCAACCCCCATGCTGTGCAAGTAGTAGCTGATATTGCCAGTGCTCCAGTTTTAGAGGAAGGCCCTGAAATTGAAAAACATGCCGCCTTTCCTAAAAGAGTGAATGCCGGCTACATGCAAATCATGAATCGCAATGAAATTGCATTGCGCGTTTATGAACGCGGCGCTGGAGAAACTTTGGCTTGCGGAACTGGCGCCTGCGCAGCGGTAGTTTCAGGCATTCGTAGAGGGCTACTGGACTCACCAGTAAAAGTACATACTCGCGGCGGAGACCTGCAAATTGCGTGGGGCGGTATTGCCAACAATGTAGCAGAACCCGTGATCATGACAGGCCCAGCCGTTACTGTTTTTGAAGGCGAAACAGAAATCTAAGAATCTGTTTTCTTAGATGCCATATTTTTCTCTATACGCCTTTACTGCTGGCAAATAAGCCGTTAACTGAGCATCACTTGATGCCGTCAAAAAAGACATCAGTCCAGTTAAGTTCGCTATTGAAATTACTGGCAAACCAAATTCTTGTTCGACAGCCTGCACTGCCGACTTGTCGCCAATATCTGTAGCATTGCCGGATCTTTCCATGCGATCTAAAGCAATTAATACAGCAACAGGCTCTGCGCCTGCTTTACGAATGAGGTCTACCGACTCTCGCACTGAAGTACCTGCTGAAATAACATCGTCAACAATAATGACCTTGCCTTTTACTGGCGCACCAACCAATACACCGCCCTCGCCATGGTCCTTGGCCTCTTTACGGTTATAAGCATAAGGAACATTAACGCCCTCGTTCGCCAAGGCAATGGCAGTTGCGGCAGCAAGCGTAATACCTTTATAGGCTGGGCCATACAACATGTCAAAAGGGATTTTGGATTCCACTAAGGCTTTGGCATAGTAACGTCCGAGCGAGCCGAGACGAGCACCATCATTAAATTCGCCAGCATTAAAGAAATATGGGGAGAGCCTGCCCGCTTTGGTTTTAAACTCCCCAAATGACAAAACCTTTGCCTCCAAGGCAAAACGAATAAAGTTATCTTGATTTGAATTATTTGAGCTCATAGACCTACATGTTACGCATCATTTCAGCGAACCTCAACGGTATCCGTTCTGCAGTTAAAAAAGGCTTTCTACCGTGGGCCACCAAACAAAAGGCTGATTTCATCTGTATGCAGGAACTCAAAGCTCAGCGGGATGATTTAGAAGACGCCATTCTGAATCCCGATGGATTGCATGGCTTCTTTCATCATGCCGAGAAAAAGGGCTATAGCGGTTGTGGCATCTATACCCGCCACCAACCTGACGATGTGCTTTATGGTTACGGCAATGAAGAATTTGATGCGGAAGGGCGTTACGTTGAAGCGCGCTTCAAAAATCTTTCGGTGATCTCGGTTTATATGCCATCAGGCTCAAGCTCTCCTGAGCGACAAGAGGCTAAATATCGCTACCTCGATAGTTTCATGCCACATCTCATCAAACTTAAAAAATCTGGTCGTGAAATTGTTCTATGCGGCGACGTCAATATTGCCCACCATGAAATCGATTTAAAAAACTGGAAAGGCAATCTCAAGAACTCTGGCTTTTTGCCCGAAGAGCGCGCATGGCTAACTAAACTATTTGATGAAGTGGGCTACGTCGATGTTTATCGCAAACTAGAACCCAAGGCTGAAGAAGCTTGCTACACCTGGTGGAGTAATCGTGGCCAAGCTTATGCGAAGAATGTGGGGTGGCGTATTGATTACCAAATCAGCACTCCCGAGATTGCCGCATCAGCCAAGAAAACAACCGTATACAAAAATGAACGGTTTTCTGATCATGCGCCGCTAACAGTGGATTACGACTGGAAACTTTAAAAGCTATTCGTCTTCTTTTTTAATGTGCACGATTTGAAAGTACATAGTCACCCAGATTAATGCCAATACTGGAAGACCAATGACGGCTGTGCCGTAGAAAAAAGCTGGGTACCCAAAATGATCAACATAAACGCCAGAAAATCCTGCGAGCCACTTTGGCAACAACAGCATCATCGAACTAAATAAAGCGTACTGTGTTGCCGAGTAACGAATGTTCGTTAGCGACGAAAGGAATGCAATAAAGGCAGAGCTGGCAATTCCTGAACTTAAGTTATCCGCAGAAATCACCCAAATTAAGCCGTGCAAATCATGTCCCTGATGAGCAAGCCAAGCAAACAGTAAATTGCTTACGGCCGATAATACGGCGCCTACAAATAGAATTCTGAGAACTCCAAATCGTAGCGTGAGAACCCCGCCCACAAAGGCGCCGACGAGAGTCATTACAACACCAAATACTTTGCTAACTGCTGCAACCTCATCTTTTGTATAACCCATATCAACATAAAATGGGTTGGCCATAATGCCCATCACAACATCGCTAATACGATAGATCGCGATGAGAGACAAAATTAATATGGCGTGCCAACGATAGCGACGAATAAATTCCGCAAATGGCTCAATCAATGTTTGATACAACCACGCTTTTGCATTGCGCGCTTTAGCCAACTCATACTGAGCAGGCTCTTTGCTAAATAAGGTCGTCAAAACTCCAACGCCAATCGAGGCAGCCATACACAAATAAGCGAACTGCCAAGCACCAGCGTCATAACCACTACCCGTTTCAGCTCTTGCTGCCAACCACAATACGCCAGCACCCGCCCAGATAAGGGCTAAGCGATAGCCTGTTTGATATGTGGCTGCGAGTGCCGCCTGCCGATCGCTGTTCGCTGATTCAATTCGAAATGCATCCAAAGCAATATCTTGAGTAGCAGAACCAAACGCCACCAGTAATGCGCACCATACAACTGAGTTCAGGGCAAGCTTGGGATCCATTGTGGACATGCCCACCAAACCGAGAATGATTAAGACTTGAGCGAATATCAACCAGCTTCTTCTACGCCCCAATAAGGCAGTTAAGAATGGAATTTGCACACGATCAACTAGAGGCGCCCACATCCATTTGAATGCATAAATTAACCCAACCCAAGTTAAGTAGCCAATTGTGCTGCGATCAATTCCCGCTTCGCGCAACCAAAAACTTAAAGTTCCCAAAATTAGCAAAAGGGGTAAGCCTGCCGAGAAACCTAGAAACAACATTCTTAGGCAAGGCCATTCGAGATACACCCGAAAGTCTTTTAACCAAGATTGAATGGTGGACAGCACCTTGATGCTTATCTTATGCGCGACAGACACGGAATAAAGCAAGGCTGCCAAAAAAATTTGGCATTAAGGTCACCTGTCGACCATCGTGCAAGATACATTGATCAATGACTTTAAGCCCAAGACTAGATGCCAATTTTTCGAAATCGGCAACCGTCAATACGCGCACGTTTGGCGTGTTGTACCACTGATAAGGCAAGCTCTTTGAGACCGGCATACGACCAAGTGCAACCGCTAAACGGTGTGACCAATGACCAAAGTTTGGAAAGGACACAATTGACTCTTTACCAACGCGAACAATCTCGCGCAAAATCTTTTCAGTCTGATGAATCGTTTGCACAGTCTGAGACAACACTACTGTATCAAAACTATTGTCTTCAAATAAGGCGAGACCGCCCTCTAAGTCTTGCTGGATAACGTTTAAGCCTTTTTGCACACAAGCCAAAACTCGCCCGTCATCTATCTCAACACCATAAGCATGCACAGGTTTTTGCTTTTGCAAGAACTCTAAAAAGCTGCCGTCACCGCAACCTAAATCAAGCACTTGGCTATTAGGTGTAATCCAATTGGCAATTGCAGAAAAATCAGCGCGTTTATTTAAATTACTCATGGCCGTACCTCACGCATTTGCTTGAAATAAGCCCTGACTAAATTGTGATAACGTTCATCATCCAACAGGAAGGCGTCATGGCCATGTGGCGCATCGATTTCAGCATAAGTAACTTCACTCTTATTGCTGAGCAACGATTGAACAATCTCACGACTACGATTGGGAGGAAAACGCCAATCTGTTGAAAAACTGACTACCAAAAACTTTGCCTGGACTTCAGCCAAGGCACGATTGAGGCTTCCATCAGAGCGGCGCGCAGGATCAAAATAATCAAGAGCGCGAGTAATGAGCAAATACGTGTTGGCATCGAAATAGGTAGAAAACTTATCCCCCTGATGACGCAAATAGCTTTCAACCTCAAACTCCACGTCAAAACTAAAGCGATAGTCCTTGGACTCGCCATGAGGGCGTTGCAACTCGCGACCAAACTTTTCGGCCATATCGTCGTCAGACAAATAAGTAATGTGGCCAACCATGCGAGCTAAACGTAAGCCACGCTTAGGCACTACGCCATGCTCGTAGTAATTGCCGCCATGAAAATCTGGGTCGGACAAAATTGCGTTGCGAGCAACTTCATTAAACGCAATATTCTGTGCGCTTAACTTTGGAGTGGAAGCAATCACAATGCAATGATCAAGACGCTTCGGAAACTGAATAGCCCACGCTAATGCTTGCATACCACCCAAGCTTCCGCCCATGACCGCCGTAAATTTCCGAATACCCAATTTATCCGCAAGGCGAGCTTGGGTATTTACCCAATCCTCAACTGTCACCACAGGGAAATCGGCTCCATATGGCTTGCCTGTAGCAGGGTTTAAGCTCATTGGGCCTGTAGACCCAAAACAGGACCCCAAATTATTTACGCCAATGACAAAAAAATGATCTGTATCGACTGGTTTACCTGGTCCGATCATGTTGTCCCACCAACCAATGTCTTGAGGATTGTCTGGGCTTGGGCCTGCAACATGATGCGAAGCGTTTAAAGCATGGCAAATTAATACTGCATTACTTTTATCTGCGTTGAGCTTGCCATAGGTTTCAATGACTAAGTCATATCCCGATAATATGGCGCCACTTTGCAAAGGCAGCGGCTCGGCAAAGTGAATAGTATTTCTAGAGAGATGTAGCTCGCTCATTCTGACAATAGCAGACGCAAACTAACATCGGAAGCATCTGTTGGCAGCTTTTTGAAACCACTACGCGCGAAACGATGCCAACGACCCAATACGAAGCTCATCAACATGGCTGCGCGGATGCTTACTTCTTCTTGCCCCAACTTAGACCACACACCACCTTGAGTCTGAGCAATACGCAAAGCCTGTTTAAGAGAAGCCTCAACTCGATCCAGCACTTGGGTGATGCGCTCTTGTAGACGATCATCCTCTTGCAAAAGAGCATCTCCCAATAACACGCGTGTCATTCCAGGATTTTTTTCCGCGAAGAATAAGAGCATCTGCAGAATGCCGCGAGCTTGCGCTAGGCCAGATTCTTCTTTTTGATTTATTTGATTGATTAAGCCAAAAACAGTTTGCTCAATAAAAGAAATCAAGCCCTCGAACATTTGGGCTTTACTCGCAAAGTGTCTATATAAAGCCGCCTCTGATACATCAATCTTCGCCGCTAAGGCTGCTGTTGTAACGCGCTCACCCTTTGGGTTTTGCAGCATCTCCGCCAACACTTGCAGAATCTGCAAACGGCGCTCGCCCGGGCGAGGACGCTTGCGTGTCTTGCCAACGTCAGCGCTAGCGCTAGCGCTGTCGATTTCTGCTGACTCTATAGATTCGCGCATTGTCATCTTCTTATCTGGAACGAATCATCGTACCAAAAGCTTGTTCGGTCAAAATTTCTAATAGCAAGGAATGCTCAATACGACCATCAATAATGTGCACTGAATTTACGCCACTCTTAGCTGCATCCAAAGCGGAAGAAATTTTTGGCAACATGCCACCTGAAATAGTGCCATCTGCAAATAAGCCGTCAATTTCTCTAGCGGTTAAATCCGTCAGCAACTTGCCATTTTTATCCATTACACCCGGAATATTCGTCATCATGACTAATTTTTCCGCATGCAAAATTTCTGCCATCTTGCCAGCAACCAGATCAGCATTAATGTTGTATGCCTGACCTTCCGCGCTAAAGCCAATCGGCGAAATTACCGGAATAAATGCGTCGTCCTGTAGAGCCTTCACAACGGCTGGATTGATTGCCTCAATCTCACCTACAAAACCAATATCCACCTTCTTGCCCGGCTCTGTATCGCTAGGAATCATCATTTTCTTCGCATGAATCAAGCCGCCATCCTTGCCAGTCAAGCCAACAGCTTGACCGCCAAAATGGTTGATCAGCATCACGATATCCTGCTGTACCTCACCACCGAGAACCCACTCAACTACTTCCATGGTTTCTTCATCGGTCACCCGCATACCCTGGATAAACGTTCCAGTCTTGCCAATCTTTTTTAGGGCCTCATCAATTTGTGGGCCGCCGCCATGAACCACAACGGGATTCATGCCAACCAATTTCAACAAGATCACATCACGCGCAAAACTTTCCTTGAGTCGCTCCTCGACCATAGCATTTCCACCGTATTTAATAACGATGGTTTTGCCGTGATACGCACGAATATAAGGCAATGCCTCAGCAAGAATCTCTGCCTTTAATAGAGGCGAGATATCACTAATAGAAGTCAAATGCTTAGTCATTACAAATTGTATTTATTCGCCAAATAATTTTTGACGGAGTTCGCGACGCTCTTGCGCCTCGAGAGACAAATTGGCTGTAGGCCTTGCAATTAAACGGTTCAAGCCGATTGGCTCGCCTGTTTCTTCGCACCAACCATAATCACCAGACTCAATTCGTCCGAGCGCCTGCTCAACTTTTTTCAATAGCTTGCGCTCGCGATCGCGGGTACGCAATTCCAATGCGTGCTCTTCCTCAATCGTTGCACGATCAGCCGGATCTGGAACCAAAATATTTTCGCGGAGATGTTCTGTTGTCTCAGATGCATTTTTCAAAATGTCATCTTTAAGGGTCAACAGCTTTTGACGGAAAAAATCCAGCTGGGCAGCATTCATGTAGTCCTTGTCAGACATCTTAAGCAATTCAGCCTCAGTTAAAGGCGCGCCCTTCGCTGCTTTAGTGCTCGTAGCTTTGCTGCTTGCTTTCGCAGTACTTGCAGGTTTTGTTGCTGTTTTTACCGTCATCTCATTCTTTCTTAGATTTGAAGCATCATTGCCTCATTCTGCCAAACTTTTGCCGCTGCCAGCCAATATTCTTTAAGCTTTCACAATCTTGGCCGTGGCGGCGGATTGTACCCGAATCTGACTAGACCAAACAGCCCTCAAGCCCTGCCAGTAGGGTGTCTTTAGGCAAATCAATGCCTATGAAGACCATACGGGTTTGTTTAGGCTCAGATCCCCAAGGACCAGCCAAATCGCTACCCATCATCTGATGCACCCCCTGAAACACCACTTTTCGGCTACTTCCTTTGACATAAAGCACGCCCTTATAGCGCAACATCTTCTCGCCAAAGACCTCCAAAATGCCCCCCAAAAAATCTTCTAATTTTTTATGATTAAAGGGTTTATCACTACGAAAAACGAAGGACTGAATGCGATCTGTATGCCCCGCATGACCATGATGATGGTCATGGCTATGATCGTGTCCGCAAGTGCTGTGGTCGTGATCATGGGAGTGGTTATGACCGCAGTTAGCATGATCATGCTCATCCTGCTCCAAGAAATGAGGATCAATATCTAACTTCGCATTTAAATTGAAACCCTTGAGATCTAAAACGGCATTTAATGGAACCACGCCTTTAGAAATTGCGCTAATGGGCGCTCTTGGATTCATGTGCATTAAACGACTACGCAAAGCCTCCACTTCAGCTGCCGATACTAAATCTGTTTTTGTAATAAAAATTTGATCCGCGAAACCCACTTGGCGCTGGGCTTCCTCATGCTCAGTCAATTGCTGCTGGCCATGCTTAGCATCCACCAAAGTCACTACGGCATCAAGCACATAATGATCCGCTACATCATCATCCATAAAGAAAGTTTGCGCTACAGGCCCTGGGTTTGCTACCCCCGTAGTTTCAATGACAACGCGATCAAAATTAATTTTTTTATCTTTTCGCTGATCCCATAAAGCATTTAATGCTTCAACCAAGTCACCGCGAATGGTGCAACAAATACAACCATTACTCATTTGCACAATATTCTCTTCATGGTCTTGAACCAGAATATCGTTATCGATATTTTCCTCGCCAAACTCATTCTCAATCACCGCAATTTTTTTACCGTGATCTTCAGTCAGAATATGTTTTAACAATGTGGTTTTGCCACTTCCTAAAAAGCCGGTCAATATAGTTACAGGAATTAATGCCATGAATGATCCAATCAAAATCTAGAGATGTTGCGTTCCCAAATTCGGGAAACCTATTATCTTACCGAGTTCCTCAAGCTTTGCCAGCCTTAGCGCGCGGATGCGCTTTATCGTATGCCTGCGCTAGATGCTGAAAATCTAAAGAGGTATAAATCTGCGTGCTGGCAATACTGGCATGCCCCAGCATTTCTTGCACGGCGCGTAAATCCTGTGAGGATTGCAAAACATGACTAGCAAAACTGTGGCGCATCATATGTGGGTGAACATGGGTGGGTAAACCTGCACGGATAGCCAAAGTTCGCAAACGCGCCTGCACCGTACGAGGTGATAAACGCTTGCCATTTGCCGACAAAAATAATGCAATCGATTCGGCATTTAGATTTATATCCGAATCCCGAATACTTCGCCATGCCATCAAAGATTTCATTGCAGGGGCGCCGACTGGCACAGATCGTCTTTTGCCGCCCTTGCCCAAAACAGTTACTTCCGCAGCATCCCAATCTAACCATCCCGCGGATTCATGCTGACGATCTTTGCTCTGCATAACGTCAATGCCTAAAAGCTCGGACAAGCGCAAACCAGAGGAATACAGCAAATCAATAATCGCGGCATCCCGAATCGACTCTAAATCCTTTTTCTCATCCGCTTCTTTTACGGCTTGATTCACCAAGGCAAGGGCTTGCTCGACCGAGAGAGCTTTGGGTAAGGACTTCAGGCGCTTTGGTGCCTTTACATCATCCACGGGATTGGCTGCTAACTGCGCACTAACTTTGCCCGACTGCGCATCGTGCCGAGCATTTTTTTCCGTCAACCATTCATACCATCCACGCCAAGCAGATAAAGCACGCGCGATAGTTCTGGATGACTTGTCTTTGGAATGCAAACGCCCCGCCCAACGACGAACGTGGGCATTCGTTACTTTTAACAAATCAACTGAGTCGTCTTGTGCAAAACTTTGTAAATCGCCTAAATCCATCCCATACGCTTTAAGCGTATGCGCGGAGAGTTGACGCAATATATGAAGCTCATGCAAATACTCTTGCATGAGTGGATGAAGATTAGCCGGCTTTAATTTCATAAGCCTGGATACGATCCAAAGCTGCCGCAGTTAGTTCAGCAATTTGTCTTAAATAGAAGGCGCCCATATCGGCAGTAAACCGAGTCTCGTCTTTACTGGCCAACAAAAGAACTGCTGGCGATTGGTTCGCGCCAATACTCTTGCCAAGCGGTAGACCGATAGCCACCATGCTTTGCCATTCGGGATCAATCTGAGTTTGGCTAGCCAATAAATCCACGCTAGCAGCGGCCAACTCCTTGGCAGAGCCACACAAGGGCGTATCCACCCAAGGGCCAAACGCTGAATTAGGCGATAACAATTGCGCAGCCTCAACCTCAAAAACCTCTGCCAAACCAGACGTAATTGCAGCCTCAACATCAGCCTTATTGTTTGCTTTCATTAAACGCAATAACCAAGCAACCAAACTTTGTTGTGTTTTGTCATTGCGACTGCCAAAGTGAAGCATCTCACTTAAACGTCGATTGAGCTCTTGGTTTTGCGTGCGCAAGACCGTCATCTGACGCTCTTGCAAAGAGATGGCACGATCTTCGTGAGGGTGCTTAATCCGAATCTCGTTAAATAGATTGGCATAACGCTCAAAGAAGCCTGGGGTTGCGCGCAACCACTCAGCAACCAACTCTTCTTGCTCAGCCTGTTTTGGATCTATTGCACTCATGTATCTCTTTCTTGAATATCTTGCTTAGCTCAGTTTTTTACGCAGCAATTCATTTACCTGACCAGGATTTGCTTTTCCCTGAGAGGCTTTCATAATCTGGCCAACCAAAGCATTGAAGGCCTTCTCTTTTCCGGAGCGGAATTCTTCAACCGACTTTTGATTAGCGGCAAGCACCTGATCAATGATGGCCTCTAATGCACCGCTATCACTGATTTGTTTCAAGCCTTTTGCATCAATAATTTGATCAACTGTACTGATTGATTTGCCTGCGATTGCATCATCCCAAAGTGTTGCAAAAATATCTTTTGCAATCTTGTTCGAAATCGTGCCATCAGCAACTCGAGTCAGCAGCGGCGCCAAATGTTCCGCCTTTAATGGCACATCAGCAATCGCAATCCCAGCGCGATTAATTGACGAAGCAAATTCTCCAGCAATTAAATTCGCAGCCGCCTTAGCCAATGGTTTGCCAACAATAGCTAATAACTCCTCAAAAACTTTAGCGGTATCGCGATCTTGGCTTAATAGCTGTACATCGTATGCGCTGAGCCCGTAATCAGCCTGCCATTGTCCACGCAGATCAGCAGGCAATGCGGGCATCGTGCTGCGTACATTAGCAATCCATGCATCATCGATTACTACTGGCAATAAATCGGGATCTGGGAAATAGCGGTAGTCATTCGCATCTTCTTTGCTGCGCATACTACGAGTCTCACCGCGATCAGGATCGTATAGACGAGTTTCCTGAACCACAGTGCCGCCATCTTCAATCAATTCTATTTGGCGACGCACTTCATATTGAATTGCCTCTTCCAAGAAACGGAAAGAGTTCAAGTTTTTGATCTCACAACGTGTACCAAACTCAACCTGACCTTTTGGGCGCACTGATACGTTAGCATCGCAACGGAAAGATCCTTCTTGCATATTCCCGTCGCAAACACCCAACCAGACCACCAGGCCGTGCAAAGCTTTGGCATATGCCACTGCCTCGGCAGCACTACGCATTACTGGCTCGGTCACAATCTCTAAAAGAGGCGTGCCAGCACGATTGAGATCGATGCCACTCGAAGGCTCGCCATGTGGGCCAATGAAACCTTCTTCATGGACAGACTTACCCGCATCTTCTTCCATGTGAGCGCGAGTAAGTTCAACGGTCTTAACTTCATCGCCCACCAGAATTTCAATCTTCCCACCGACCACAACTGGAATCTCAAACTGACTAATTTGATAGCCCTTGGGTAAATCAGGATAAAAATAATTCTTACGAGCAAAAATACTTGCTGGTGAGATCTTCGCGCCCACAGCCAAACCAAAACGAATAGCATGCTCAACAGCTTCGCGATTGAGAACTGGTAGCACACCTGGCAAAGCTAAATCCACGGCACATGCTTGCGTATTTGGAGCGGCACCAAAACGGGTGCTAGCACCGCTAAAAATTTTTGATTGCGTTTGTAATTGCGCGTGTGTTTCTAGACCAATAACGATTTCCCACTGCATCATGCCACCTCGCTTGCTTGACGCAAATGCCAATCGCTGGCTTGCTGATATTGATGCGCAATTTGCAATAGATGCGCTTCAGAAAAATAATTGCCGATCAACTGCATACCAATTGGTAAATTATTTGCATTAAATCCACAGGGGGCACTCATTGCAGGCAAGCCCGCGAGGTTAGTCGATAGCGTATAGATATCTTCTAGATACATTTGCACTGGGTCTTTTGACTTCTCACCCAAACGCCAAGCCACATCAGGTGCTACGGGCCCCAAGATGACATCGCACTCTTTAAGTGCCGCCTGAAAGTCTGAAGCAATAATGCGTCGAATTTTTTGTGCTTGCAAATAGTATGCGTCGTAGTAACCATGACAAAGAACATAAGTTCCAATCATGATGCGACGTCTCACTTCCGCACCAAATCCTTCGGTACGAGATTTTTGATACATATCACCGAGATCTTTGTATTCACTAGCGCGATGTCCATAACGAACTCCATCGAAGCGACTCAAATTACTGGATGCTTCTGCTGGTGCCAATACGTAATACACCGGGATCGATAATTTTGTTTTTGGCAAACTGACTTCAACTAATTTAGCGCCCAAGCTTTCTAAAAGCTTTGCTGCTTCGTTTACAGACTTTGCAACATCTGCCGCTAAACCTTCAGCAAAAAACTCTTTGGGTAAGCCAACTCTCAAACCCTCTAAGGGTTTCGCAGGATTTGCGTTTCCTTCTTGCCAAGCCTGATTTAGATAGCGACCGTAATCTTCACCAGAATCAGACAAAGAGGTGGAATCACGCGGATCATGTGAAGACATCGCCGTCAACAATAAGGCGCAATCTTCTGCCGTCTTGCCCATTGGTCCAGCCTGATCTAAAGAAGAGGCATAGGCAATCATGCCGTAACGAGAAACGCGCCCATAAGTGGGCTTAATTCCAGTTAGGCCACAAAATGCGGCTGGCTGACGAATAGACCCGCCAGTGTCTGTGCCTGTTGCTATCGGCGCCAAGCCTGCGGCAACAGCAGCAGCTGACCCTCCTGATGAGCCACCCGCAACACAGGATGCATTCCAAGGGTTGAGGGCGGGCCCATAAGCTGAATTCTCATTCGATGAGCCCATCGCAAACTCATCCATATTGGTTTTGCCCAGGCAAACCATACCAGCGCCATTCGGATTATTCGCATCTGGAATTCCCAGATTGGCAACCACTGTTGCATCGAAAGGACTTTGGTAATCGGCCAAGATTTTGGAGGCTGCAGTAGTCTTCCACCCACGAGTTACAAAGACATCTTTATGTGCAACTGGGATGCCAGTCAATTTGCCTGCTTTGCCAGCAGAAATGAGCAAGTCGGCTTTATCTGCTTGCTCTAAACTTAAGTGAGCATTCACATCAATGAATGCATTCCACCTTTTCTCAGACTCAATACGGTCTAAAAAGTACTGAGTTAATTCTTTGCTGGACACCTCTTTTGCGGCCAGCGCTTTTGCCATTAGGGCAACGGAAGTGTTGTGCCAGCTCATTCGATCACCTTTGGAACCAAGAAGTAACCATCTTGCTGGGCGGGTGCGGATTGCATGTTTTCGGTGCGCTGGTCAGACTCAGTTACCTCGTCAGCACGCAAAGGCTGGGCCAATTCACGCAAAAACAAAATAGGGTGAGCTAGTGGCTCAAGACCCTCAGTATTAACAGCCTGCATTTCCTCAACAAGGGAAAAAACCGCCTGCAGCTGAGGCAAAACTGCCTCAGCTTCTTTTTGGCTTAACTCAAGCCTGGAAAGGTGCGCAATGCGCTGAACATCATCAAGTTTCATGGGGCGCTAGAGTATCATTACTAAATATTTTTATTAACACATTCTATTTTCCCACTACATCATGTTTGGTTTTTTTCGCAGCTACTTTTCCAACGACCTAGCCATCGACCTTGGCACCGCCAACACCTTAATTTATATGCGTGAGCGGGGAATTGTCTTAGATGAGCCATCGGTTGTAGCCATCCGCCAAGAGGGCGGACCAAACGGCAAAAAAACGATTCTAGCCGTCGGCAAAGAGGCAAAAGCGATGTTGGGCCGTGTTCCAGGGAATATTGAAGCAATTCGCCCAATGAAAGATGGCGTTATCGCTGACTTCACAATTACCGAACAAATGCTTAAGCAGTTTATCAAGCTTGTGCATGAGAGCAAACTTCTAAAACCAAGCCCACGCATCATCATTTGCGTGCCCTGCGGATCAACTCAGGTTGAGCGTCGCGCTATTCGCGAATCTGCATTAGGCGCAGGCGCTTCGCAAGTTTTCTTAATTGAAGAACCAATGGCTGCTGCAATTGGTTCTGGCCTGCCTGTATCAGAAGCAGCAGGTTCGATGGTTGTTGATATCGGCGGTGGTACAACTGAGGTTGGCATGATGTCACTAGGCGGCATGGTTTACAAAGGATCTGTTCGCGTAGGCGGAGACAAATTTGATGAAGCCATAACCAATTACATCCGCCGTAACTATGGAATGCTGATTGGCGAACAAACTGCCGAACTAATCAAAAAGACTATTGGTTCCGCCTTCCCTGGAGCAGAAGTCCGTGAAATGGAAGTAAAGGGGCGCAACTTATCAGAAGGCATCCCCCGTAGCTTTACCGTAACAAGTAATGAAATTTTGGAAGCATTAACTGATCCATTGAATCAAATTGTGACCGCAGTAAAGGCCGCTCTAGAACAAATTCCTCCAGAACTGGCGTCAGATATCGCAGAACGCGGCATGATGCTCACGGGTGGTGGCGCGTTATTGCGAGACTTGGATCGTCTCTTGCTAGAAGAGACGGGCTTGCCCATTCACGTGGCCGAAGATCCATTAACTTGCGTCGCTAGGGGCTGCGGTATCGCGCTTGAGCGTATGGATAAGTTGGGTGGCGTGTTCTCGCAAGAGTAAAAGACGCTCGCGCCGATCAAGGAATTGCAACATAGCGCCCCACCACTTTTCAGACAAGGCATTCCAGCCTTACTTAAGCTAATTGTCTGTCTGTCAATCAGCATCACTCTGATGCTGATTGATTTTCGTTTTAAAGCACTTGATCCGATTCGCAATTATGTAAATTGGTTTTTGCGCCCACTTGAATACGTCATGATGGCGCCACGCAACGCATTTGAAATTACCTCGGAATATTTCACAACGCGCTCTGCCTTAGACAAAGAAAATCAGGCAATGAAGGCCCATCTAGCAGAACTCTCGCTACTGGCAAATCAATCAGAATTCTTAATGATTGAGAATCAAAATTTGCGAGAGTTGATGGCGTTGCAAAAGCAGGCTTCTTTTAAAACCCTATCAGTTGAAATTCTATTCAATCCACCCAATCCAATTTCGCAACGAATTGTGATTAACCGGGGCAGCAATGATGGTTTAAAACTGGGTAACCCAATCGCTAATGATGCCGGCATTCTTGGGCAAGTAGTAAGACTTTATGAGCGCTCTGCAGAAGTATCCCTGCTGGAAGATCGGGACTTTGCTGTTCCAGTCCAGGTGGCCCGAAATGGCCTTAGAGCAGCTGTTTTTGGGACTGGGCGCGGCAACCCCCTGGAATTACGCTACCTCCCCGTAGCAAGCGACCTAGAAGTAGGCGATGTCTTGCTGACCTCTGGCATTGACGGGGTCTATCCCCCTGGATTTGCGGTTGCTGTCATTAGCAAAATTGAGCGCAATGTGGATAAAAATTCTTCTAACGTATTTTGCGAGCCGGTAGCTGCGGTTAATCGCTATCGCCAAGCTTTGGCACTTCTATACGACCCTCAATTTGATGCTAAAGCGCCTATCAACAATAAACCGGACGCCGGAACCCAAAATAACACCCCTGGTCGGAGACAAACCCGCGCAAGAGGCATGCAATGATTGATTTTCAAAGTGGCTACATCTTGCGCCCGGTAAATCCGGCATTTATTTACTTCAGCCTATTTTGCGCACTACTACTTAATCTATTTCCAATCGGCAATTACAGTTGGGCACCAGACTGGCTCATTCTATGCATCGTGTTTTGGAATATCCACCAACACCGTTATGTTGATGTTGTTTGGGCATTTATTTTGGGCCTAATAATGGATGTTCATAATTCTGATCTTTTGGGATTGCATGCATTCAGTTATTCATTGGTTGCTTACATTGCAATCTCTTGGCATCGACGCATTGTTGCCTTGACTGTTCTCTCCCAGGCGCTACATCTTATTCCTATATTTTTATTGGTCTCCTTGTTTCCCGTATTGGTACACTGGGCCCTTAGTGGCGAGCTTTACTGGTGGGCATTAACAGGCTCCATTCAAGCTTTAATAGAGGCGGCGCTTTGGCCGTTTGCGACACGCATTTTATTGGCACCACAACGTCGTCCCATTGATGTTGATTACAATCGCCCGCTTTAAGAAGCGACATGGTTTCTTTTAAAAAACCCAACCTAGATTCTTTTCAGGAACGCATTCGCATTGCGACCTTATTTGTTACCGTCTGCTTTTTGCTTTTAGTTACACGACTAATATGGCTACAACTAATTAGCCATGGAAAGTATTCGTTGCTTGCGGAAAGCAATCGTATTGCACTTGTGCCGGCTCCAGCCAATCGGGGATTAATTATTGATCGCAATGGCATTGTGATTGGTAGAAATTATTCCGCATTAACTCTCGATATCAATGCTGAAGAAGTAAAGGGCAATGTAGACCAGCTGATTAATGAACTCTCCGAAATTATTGATATCTCGCCAAGAGATCGTCGCAACTTCAAACGCTCCTTAGAAGATTCGCGCAATATGGGCACGATTCCATTGCGCTCCATGCTAAACGAAGCTGAAACAGCACGCTTTATGGCTAATCGCTACCGCTTTCCTGGCGTAGAGATTCGAGCAAGAAATTTCCGCGAATATCCATACAACGAATTGGCCTCTCATTTAGTTGGCTATATCGGCCGAGTTTCGCAACGCGATAAAGAACGCATGCAAACTGAAATCGAGAATTCCAAAGCAGATGATCTAGACGCCTTACAGACTTCATTTTTACCAGGCATCCAATATGTAGGAAAAATTGGCCTGGAACAAAGTTATGAGAGCGTATTACGCGGTGTGCCTGGATATGACCAAGTTGAAATTACCGCCGGCGGCAAGCCTGTTCGCACACTCTCCAGCTCCCCCTCATTCCCAGGAAAAAATATTGTGCTGTCAGTTGACGTCAAACTGCAATATTTAGTTGAGGAACTTTATGGAAACTTTCGAGGCGCCTTTGTTGCGATTGAACCAGAAACTGGCGACGTATTAGCGTTTGTCTCCAAGCCAAACTTTAATCCCAACGATTTTGTCGAAGGCATTGATTCAGTAACCTGGAAAGAACTAAACGACTCACCCCAAAAACCTTTATATAACCGCCCGCTCAAGGGCATTTATCCACCCGGTTCAACCTATAAGCCATTTATGGCTCTAGCCGCGCTGGAAAATAAAAAACGTACACCATCACAAACCATATCTGATCCTGGTTATTTTGATTTTGGCAACCATACCTTCCGAGACGACAAAAAAGGTGGGCATGGAATTGTAGATATGCAAAAGTCAATTGTTGAGTCTTGTGATACTTACTATTACACACTTGCCCGCGATATGGGTGTAAACATGATGCATGACTTCATGAAACCCTTCGGCTTTGGTCAAATCACCGGCATTGATTTACAAGGCGAATCAAAGGGCGTTCTTCCATCTACGGACTGGAAAAAAGCAACTTTCAAAAAACCAGAACAACAAAAATGGTACGAAGGAGAAACTATCTCGCTAGGCATTGGTCAGGGATATAACTCATTCACTATCTTGCAGCTTGCCCATGCCATGGCTAACTTGGCTAACAATGGCATTGTGATGAAACCCCATTTAGTAAAAGCTATCGAAGATCCATTTACGCGCAATCGTGTGCTCACAACGCCGAAAGAAAGCTATCGGATCGACTTAAACCCAGAGAACATTGAGATTATTAAAAAGGCAATGGTTGAGGTAAACGTTTCTGGCACCTCAGCTACAGCATTTAGAGGCGCAGGATACGTTGCTGGCGGCAAAACAGGCACAGCCCAAGTATTTAGCTTGAACTCAAAAGATTACAAACATGGCGCAACCGCAGAGTTCCTGCGCGACCATGCTCTTTACATTGCATTTGCGCCAGCAGATAAGCCCACCATTGTGATTGCCATGGTGGTTGAAAATGCAGGATTTGGCGCACAATATGCTGCACCCATCGCTCGAAAAGCATTGGATTACTATGTAGAGGGAAAGTGGCCTAAGGAGGTTCCTGAATGGAAAAGAGCCCCGTAAAAAAAATTCAGCTGCTCTTCTTTAGTTTTTTTTACGGCTTAGATCGCCAGCTAGGCATCATTTTGCTTAGCTTGGCAGCTGTAGGGTTTTTTACATTTTTATCAGCAAGTCAAAATACGCCCATACAAATTGCAGATGAACTTCGCAATCTTGCATTGTCATTTGCAGTGATGTGGTTGGTCTCTCGTATTCCACCAAAGTGGTTAGAAATAAGCGCCGTCTGGGTATACGGACTTGGTGTTGCGCTGCTGGTTGCCGTTGCAGTATTTGGTTTAATTAAGAAAGGCGCACGACGCTGGCTCAACATTGGCATTGTTATTCAACCCTCTGAAATTATGAAAATAGCAATGCCACTCATGTTGGCTTGGTACTTTCAAAAAAGAGAGGGCATCCAAAAGGCGTGGGATTATGCAGTTGCGGGAATTATTTTGGCTATTCCTGTTTTTCTGATTGCCCGTCAACCCGATCTTGGGACTGCCTTATTAGTTTTTGCAGCGGGTCTCTACGTCATTATCTTGGCTGGTTTACCTTGGAAATGGATAGTGCCATTCGTAGGCCTTGGGATTATCGGAATTCTCTTGATAATTATATTTGGTGGCACGATTTGTGCGCACGATGTTGCATGGCCTTTTGTGCATAACTATCAAAAACATCGCGTTTGTACTCTATTAGATCCGAGCAGCGACCCATTAGGAAAGGGCTTTCACACCATTCAATCTATGATTGCAATTGGCTCTGGCGGCTTTTTCGGCAAAGGCTGGTTTCAAGGAACGCAAGCGCATTTGGAGTTTATTCCAGAAAAGCACACCGACTTTGTATTTGCCGTATTTTCAGAAGAATTTGGCTTTCTTGGTAACTTAATATTAATTGCACTTTTCTTTGCGCTCATTAAACGCGGTCTAGCCATTTCAGCGAGTGCGCCTAATTTATTCACGCGCTTACTTGGCGCCGCAGTGACGCTCATTTTCTTTACTTATGCATTTGTGAACATTGGCATGGTGAGTGGACTGCTCCCTGTGGTTGGCGTTCCGTTGCCATTTATTAGCTATGGTGGCACCGCACTAGTAACACTAGGTTTTGGCGCTGGTATCTTGATGAGTATTCATCGACACCGCCGTTTAGTGCAAAGCTAATAGAGCAGATTTATATTGAAGCAATAAAAAAGCCCGGCATCCCGGGCTTTTTTATTAACAATGAAGAATTACTTCTTACGTTTGTTAACTGAATCTTTAAATGCTTTACCAGCAGAAAACTTAACAGTTTTAGCAGCGGCGATTTTGAGTGGCTCACCAGTTTTTGGATTACGGCCCATACGTGCTGCGCGCTTGCCAGAAGCAAAGGTACCAAAACCGATCAGTTGTACTGAATCGCCTTTAGTAACAGCTTTAATAATATTCTCAATTGCAGAATTCAATGCGAATTCTGCTTTAGCTTTAGAGATCTCCGCGTCGTCAGCAATCGCTGCGATTAATTCGGCCTTGTTCAAATGAAGCTCCTTATAGATATTGATGTCGGCGCACATTGCGCTTTCGTAATTGTAACCACAAAAAATTATAAAAATAAAGCTTAGTTACAACAAATTTAAAACGTCTACAAATTAATCATTTATTACCTCTACGCCAGAAACAAAATATTCCGTATCTCCAAAACATGTTGTTGGCAAACCAATATGCTGTTCATAGCTTAGGGCGACTTTTTTGCCCAAGTTCGCGTTTATTTTTTTGCGCTACAGCATCTTCGCGCACCGTAAAGAGGAATTTTTCAGACATTGTTCCTGGCATAGAAACCATCGCCAATTCCCCCTCCCATGTTTTACAAAAATATCCACGTTTAGAGAACTTCTGCACATAACCAGCCCTTTCTCCGCTGCCGTAGCTCCAAGTTAGCATCAACCAGGTATACGCTGAAACCCCCACTAAGCCAATTAAAACAAGGCTTAAGAGCCATTTTGTAAAGCTATTCATGCGGTGTTCTCCTTCTTTTATCCACATTAACCCTAACTGAGGCAGGTGCCTTGATTTACATCAAGTATAGGTGCTTATAAGAACAATAAATAGTACGCCAAGACATTGGTTACAAATTAAAATCTATCAATTACTTAACTTGGCACAAGCAATGCAAGCTCGTCACATTATTTTTTTCATTTTTATAGCATCAGCAATTTATGTCTATTTCAGAGGGAAAGTTCGTTTTGGCGTAGTGAGATCGCTGACGGATTACCAGGTTCTGCTAGCGCCGATAAATGCCCTTTTGTATTTATTTTCAAAAGTGAAGGCAACGGCTTTTATTCCGGTAAGCGAATTCCCCGAAATGAAACCCCTGCAAGATAACTGGGAAATTATTCGTCAAGAAGCACTTTCTTTAAACGCAGACGGCGCAATTGCAGCTGCCACTGGGTATAACGATATCGGCTTCAATTCCTTTTTTAGAACTGGCTGGAAGCGTTTTCATCTGTATTGGTATGGCAAAGATTTACCATCTGCCCAAACAAGCTGCCCTAAAACCGTTGCCCTACTCAAGTCGATTCCTTCAATTAAAGCAGCCATGTTTGCTTCGCTACCGCCTGGAGCAACACTAGTGCGACATCGCGATCCCTATGCTGGATCCCTGCGCTATCACATCGGCTTAGTGACGCCGAACGACCCCAAATGCTATATCGACGTAGATGGAGAGCGCTACTTCTGGAAAGACGGTGAACCCGTGATGTTTGATGAAACATTTATTCATTACGCAGCTAACGAAACAGATCATCAGCGCATTGTTTTATTCTGTGACGTTGAAAGACCAGTTCACACAAAAGTAGTGCAATTACTGAATCGCTGGTTTGGACGTTATGTCATGAGCGCCGCTGCTTCTCAAAACGTTCCCGGCGAGAAAGTTGGTTTTGTTAATGTCTTATTCACCTACTTCTACCATCTTCGCGCTCAAGCCAAAAAACTAAAAGCAAAGCACCGCTCAATTTACTACGTTGGCAAATGGGTGCTGATCTTGGGAATTTTGTGGGCAATTTTTTGGTAGCCACAAATCCATAGTTCAAATATTAATCTGGCATTAGCATTTGAATAATTTTTTCGGCACTAATATCGCCCTGAATCTCAATCCGTTTTTTACGACTGTTTTGTCCAGACATTAATTGAATCTGTTTTTGCGGCACTTTTAATTGTTTTGATAGCCATGCTACCAGCAGCACATTCGCCTTATTTTCAAGTGGTGGGGCTTGTAGGGCGATTTTGAGGCAATCATCATGTAGGCCAAGAACCTTGGTCTGCTTGGCTCCTGGCTGGCAATGCAGGCTAAGCGTAATTCCTGAAGGGGTTTGTTTTAACCAAATAGGCGTCATTAAAGTACTTTAAACTTAATCCCATGCCATACAAAAATTCACAAGCCCTAGATCACCTCTTTGCCAGTAATCGACAGTGGGCCGAAGGCATGGTTGCCAAAGACCCCAATTTTTTTAAGCGGCTAGTAAACCAGCAAGCCCCAGAATATCTTTGGATTGGCTGTGCTGACAGCAGGGTGCCCGCAAATGAAATCGTCGATTTATTGCCCGGCGAACTGTTTGTGCATCGCAATGTGGCCAACGTAGTAGTACACACCGATCTGAATTGTTTATCTGTTATTCAATTTGCAATTGATTTACTGAAGGTCAAACATATTTTAGTGGTTGGTCACTACGGTTGCGCTGGTGTTCATGCAGCTCTTAGCGACAGAAGAGTTGGGCTTGCAGATAACTGGTTACGCCATGTTAAGGATGTTCATCAAAAACATGAGCGTTATCTTGGCGAAGTACTGCCAACAACCAAGAGGCAAGATCGCTTATGCGAACTGAATGTCATCGAGCAAGTTGTCAATGTCTGTGAAACTACTATCGTTCAAGATGCCTGGTCTCGCGGGCAAGACTTAACTGTTCATGGCTGGGCTTATCGACTAGATACTGGCTTAGTTAACGATCTCGGGATGTCAAGCAGCTCAACAGAAGAAATGCTGGAGCGCTACACAAAATCTATTAAGCGTTACGAATTAGCGTAAGGGCTAGCGTTGAGCACTTTTACAAACCATGCGAGCGTCGCATGCTTAAAGTTGCTGTCCTTGCTTCCTTATAGAGCTTTGGTATCCATTGGTTATGGGCTTGGCTATATTGCCGCAAAAATACCAAGCGATCGCAATCGCGTTATCAAAATCAATTTGAAGTTGTGCTTTCCGGACCTTTGCGAAACGCAAATTGACCTATTAAGAAAACAGCATTGGCACTTGTTAGGTCGTAGCCTAGTAGAAAAGAGCATTATTTGGACAGGCAGTGAAAAGCAACTTTCTGAGATGATTGAAGTGCAATCATCTGTTGACCTATCAATTCGTAAGCCTCGCATTTTGGTAAATATGCACTTTGCCGGGATTGAGGGTGCCATTATTTTGAGCGCCTTGGCCAAGCGCATGAATTGGCCGAGAACATCTGGATTTTTCCAGAGAATGAAAAATCCTTTCTTTAATCAAAAGATGATTGAATGGCGCAATCGATTTGGGGGCAACTCTATTGATCGCCAAGGAAATACAAAAGCGATTATTCGCGAAATTCTCAATGGCGATCTTATTATTGTTGCTCCAGATATCGATCTGGGACTTAAAGACTCTGAGTTTGTCCCCTTCTTTGGAATCGAAACAAACACGATTACCACTGTTTCTCGTCTTGCAAGCATTACTGGCGCTGATGTTTGTTTAATGACAACCACTTTAAAAGATGATGACTCAGGATATCTCTGCAAGATCAGTGAACCTCTAAAAGACTTTCCCACTAATGACCATAAAGAAGACACGGCGCGCTTAAATAGGCATTTTGAGGATGAAATTCGTCTTCGACCCGCTGAATATTATTGGGTTCATAAGCGCTTTAAAAATCGTCCCAATCAGGAGGCTAACCCCTACAACCCTTCTAACTAAAGGACTTTTGCCCTATCATTAGAAGATGACTGAACGCATTGGACTGTTCGCTGATCTTCATAGCAATCTAGAGGCTTTTGAAGCCTGCATGACCCGAGCCGAAGAGCTCGGGGTTACTCGTATGGTGTTTCTGGGAGATCTAGTTGGCTATAACGCAGATCCGGTAGCCGTTATTGAAAGGATTGCCGATCTTGTAAATACAAAAAAAGCAATTGCAATTCTCGGCAATCATGATGAAGCAGTATTCAAAGATAGTCGCAATCACATGAATGCCAGCGCGAATGCCGCGATTGAATGGACCAAAAGTCAGCTCAGCAACGCTCACATGCAATTTCTAAAAGATCTTCCACTAATTGTTAACGAAGAAAAAATTTGTTTTGTACATGCTTCTGCTCACAACCCCGCTGACTGGAACTACGTCACTGACAGTATGAGCGCATGGCGCTGTGCGCAGAGCTCTGGAAAGAGCTATACATTTGTTGGTCATGCCCACGAGCAAGCCCTGTTTTATCAAAGCGCGGTAGGCAAACTTATTCGTTTTGCTCCGCATCCAGGAGATGAGATTCCAGTCCTTCAACATCGCCAGTGGGTAGGTGTTGTTGGCTCTCTTGGTCAACCTCGAGATGGAAATCCTGAAGCCTGTTTTGCAATCTTCGAGCCAGAAACTGAAGTGCTGACATTTCATCGCACTGCCTATGATCACTATACAGCTGCCGACAAGGTAAGACGCGCAGGGCTGCCTGAAGATTTAGCCAATCGCTTAATCACCGGCAAATAAGCTATGCCGATTAATACAGAAATTGAAGCAGTAGACGATATTTTCCAAGAGGGCAAAGTTGTTGATGGCTTCGTTCTTGGACAAGAAGTTCATCGCGGCGGAATGGCGAGCCTATTCTCAGCAACCAAAGATGGAATTGACGTTCCTATTTTGCTCAAAATTCCAAGGGTTGGAAGAGACCAGCCCGTAGAAAGTCTGATTGGCTTTGAAACAGAGCTGACTATTTTGCGCTCCTTGAAAAGTCCTTATGTGCCTAAATTTTTAGGCGCAGGCAATATGGCAACTAGGCCCTATATTGCAATGGAAAGAGTGGAAGGCAGGCCACTTGAAGACTTAATTAAAGAGGGCAAAGAATTTACGATTGACGAAGTAGTGAAGATTGGTGCCGATCTTGCGCAAGCTGTCCAATCACTACACTCTCAAGATGCGATCCATCTAGATATCAAACCAGAAAATATTCTGATTGATGACAAAGGAAAATTGACGCTGATTGATTTTGGTCTTTCTCATCACGATCGTTTTCCAGATTTATTAGCCGAAGAAATGCGTAAAGGCGTTGGTTCCGCCCCTTATATTTCTCCAGAACAGGTGGCCGGCATACGCACAGACTCACGCAGCGATATCTATTCCATTGGCGCCATCATGTACGAATTGCTGACTGGCGAGCTTCCTTTTGGGAACCCCCAGACAATGACGGGGCTTAGAAGGCGCATGTGGGCAGAGCCCTTTCCACCACGCGCTATCCGCAGAGAAATTCCGCGCTGGCTTCAAGAGGTTGTGCTGCGTTGTCTAGAGCCTCGTGCGGCAGATCGCTATCAAAGTGCTGCTCGCTTACGCCAAATGCTACGCGATCCCGAAGGCGTCACACTGACTGAACGTGCTGATCGCGTAGAGCCGCCAAGCTTTTGGGAAAATCTCAAAGGAATGTTTAGAGCCGCCGGCTATGAGCCTTCCCCAAGCCCAAAACCCAGCATGGGAAACTATGACGCACCACTAATGATTGCGGCTATTGATACCCGTCAGTCTGATGAAAATTTGCGTGAAAGAATGCAAGGTACTGCGAAGAATTTATTGCAGGCCTATCCAGAGAGTCGTCTTGTTTGTATCAGTACGATTGCAAGTACACCAACTTATGAGGGAAAACACGAGAGTGAAACTGCAAGCGGCATTGTTCGCGGTCACTTGGTTCAACTGATGGAATGGGCAAAACCTCTAAAACTTCCACCAGAGCGAATTTCTTATCACGTACTTGAAGCCATGGATCCAGCTTCACGCATTGTCGAATTCGCAAAAGACAATGATGCTTCACTCATCTTGATTGGCGCATCACACAAACTGCCAAACAAGGTAACGCCTTGGCGAACCTCAATGACCAAGATTGTCGAAGAGGCCCCTTGTAGCGTTCATATTGTCAGAACTTAGCCTATTGTGGAAGACGTGGCAAGCGCTCTGCAGTCGCCGGAATTGGATGCCTTGCCATGTTCATCTCCATGGCTAAAAAGGTGTAGTAGCCTGCTATTCCCGCTAAATCAATAGCGCCTTTTTTACCAAATCGACTTTCTGTTTTCGCAAAGGTTGTATCAGAGACCTGCTTATTCTTTTGCAACTCCATAGTGAAGTTATAAACAATAGTCTCGTCTTCACTCATGCCTTCTGGACGCCTGCCCTCTTTTAAAGCTTGTGCAATTTCAGGCTTTAGGCCGGCTTTGATTGCGATTGGATAATGCACATACCATTCGTAATCTTGAGACCATTCACGCGCTGTAATTAAGATGGCAAACTCACTAAGATGACTATCAAAAGCGGAGTTATAGCGTAAATAGTCGCCCATGGCGCGTGCATTATTCATGAGCTGCGGGCTATACATCAACATCGCAAAAGGGCCCCATGGCGCCTTCTTGCGAGCTACTTCAAACTCCTGTGCAGCCCTTTGTTGTTCAACCGTATATTGCCCTAGAGGAATATCAGGAAGGCGAGTTTGCGCAAACGCACCACTCCAAAAAGAAAAAATAAATAGGGCTAATAAATATTTCAAGGAATGTCCTTTCTTGTTCATGACTCTATTGGCTATCTTTATCACTTCATTCTTTCTTGCTTCTGATCCAAGATGACCTCTGGCTCCTGCGCTTCTACCCAATTATCTTTATTGAGCACCTCTGTTAGCTGTCGACTATCTAGCTCCCCCGTCCACTTCGCAACCACAATAGTGGCCACACCATTTCCAACCAAGTTAGTTAGTGCACGAGCCTCTGACATAAATCGATCAATGCCAAGAATAATTGCCAAGCCTGCAACAGGCACATTACCCACCGCGGACAGTGTTGCTGCCAAAACGATGAAGCCACTACCCGTAATGCCTGCAGCACCTTTTGAAGTTAGCAACAAAACCAGCAATAAAGTAATTTGCTGCATGATTGTCATCGGGGTATCTGTTGCCTGAGCAATAAATACAGCGGCCATCGTCAAATAAATAGAAGTGCCATCTAAGTTAAATGAATAGCCCGTTGGAATCACCAAGCCCACGCAACTCTTTTTAGCGCCTAGGAGCTCCATTTTCTCCATCATGCGAGGCAACACTGACTCTGAAGAAGAGGTTCCTAACACAATTAACAACTCTTCTTTAATGTAACGAACAAACTTAAAAATACTGAAACCATTCAGACGCGCAATGATTCCCAGAACAACGAAGACAAATAGCAAGCAAGTTAAGTAAAAGGAGCCCATCAACTTACCCAAAGAGAATAATGAGCCCACGCCGTATTTACCAATCGTGAAAGCCATTGCACCAAACGCTCCAATGGGCGCGAATTTCATGATGATGCCAATGATGTCAAACAACACATGCGAGAACTTCTCAATCAAATCAAACACCAAAGTTCCGCGTCCACCAAATCGATGTAGCGCAAATCCAAACAAGACTGCAATAAAGAGCACTTGCAAAATTTCGCCTTTGGCAAAAGCGTCAACCGCCGTGCTTGGAATAATGTTGAGCAAAAACTCGGTAGTCGTGCCTATTTTTCCTGGGCCGGTATAAGCGGCGATTCCTTTGGTATCAAGAGTGCTTGGATCGATATTCATTCCGGCACCGGGTTGCAATACATTTACTACAACCAAGCCCACAATCAAGGCGATCGTACTTACGATCTCAAAGTACAAAAGTGCAATACCACCCGTCTTGCCAACCTTCTTCATATCCTCCATGCCGGCAATACCAACCACTACCGTACAAAAAATAATCGGGGCAATGAGCATCTTGATGCCTTTAATAAACGCATCGCCAAAAGGCTTCATCTCCGTTCCCAGGGAGGGATAAAAATGGCCAAGCAGAACCCCCAAAGCCACGGCAACAAGGACCTGAAAATAAAGAATTTTATAAATTGGTGGCTTCTTTAAGGTAACCGTCATCACTTTTCCTTTATTCACTGGACTGGAGGCTACTAGTGTAGCCAATACCAAATGCTGCCTCGCACCAATACTGATGCCTCTTTATCGGATAATGTAGCCATGGAAGAAAAAGTACGCGTCTCTAAATTACTCTCAGAACTTGGTCTTTGTTCTAGGCGAGAGGCTGACTCTTATATAGAGCAAGGACTCGTTACAGTCGATGGAGAAATTGTGAATGAACTTGGTGTTCGTGCATATCGCCATCAAAAAATTGAATTGCAATCTGGGGCTAAGGCACAGCAAGCTTCTCGAATTACCGTTATCCTGAACAAGCCAGTTGGATTTATTTCTCATTACGATGATGAGCAGGAATATCAGCCTGCTGCGTCATTAATTACGCCTGAAAATTTTTTCGCAAATCCACTCGATAAAAATCGTAGCCCACGCTTTAATACTAAAGGTCTTGCGCCTGCAGGCCGCTTAGATATTGACTCTACGGGCCTGCTTGTTCTGACCCAAGACGGTCGAATAGCCAAGTTATTAATCGGAGAAAATAGTCCGATTGAAAAAGAATATTTAGTGCGCGTGGAGGGCAGGCTTTCATATGAAGATTTAGATCGCTTAAAACATGGTCTATCGCTAGATGGTGTTGCACTCAAGCCAGCTCAAGTCAGTTGGCAAAATGAAGAGCAATTACGCTTTGTTTTACGAGAGGGCCGAAAACGTCAAATCCGCCGAATGTGTGAAATGGTCGGCCTAAGAGTGCTTGGGTTAAAACGTGTTCGCATGGGGCGTGTATCTTTGGGCCCTTTGCCCCCCGGCCAATGGCGCTATCTCAAGCCAGGAGAGCAATTCTAGAAGGGCTTGCCCGCTTATAATTGCCACCGAACTAGATTAATCAGCGCAGAATTACCATCGATACCAATACCTCCAGCACCCCCGCCGCAGAAGTACTGAGACGTCGCAGCTTTGCCATCATCTCTCACCCAGATGCGGGTAAAACTACGCTCACAGAAAAACTATTGCTTTATGCGGGTGCAATTCAGATCGCTGGAAGTGTTAAGGCCCGTAAAGCTAGTAGACACGCCACATCTGACTGGATGGAAATTGAGAAACAACGCGGCATCTCTGTAGCAAGTTCTGTAATGCAGATGGAATATCGCGACTGCATTATTAATCTCTTAGATACTCCAGGTCACCAAGACTTCTCTGAAGACACTTATCGCGTTCTCACTGCGGTTGACTCTGCTTTAATGGTTATTGACGCGGCAAATGGTGTGGAATCACAAACATTGCGCCTCTTAGAAGTCTGTCGCGCACGCAATACACCTATCGTTACCTTCATTAATAAAATGGATCGCGAAGTGAAGCCTCCAATGGAGTTAATGGATGAAATTGAATCAGCACTAGGCATCGAGGTTGTGCCATTTACTTGGCCAGTAGGCATGGGCAAATCTTTTGCTGGCGTAATTGATATCGCGAACAATCGTATGCGCATGTTCAAGGCTGGCGAAGATCGAGTAACCGAAGACTCACATGCAGTTATCGACATTAATGATCCGGCCCTGAAAGAGCGTCTTGGCGTTGATCTTGAAAATGCTTTGGGCGAGGTAGAACTTATTAAAGAAGCAATGCCTGCCTTTGATCGTGAAGCCTTCTTGGCAGGGCGCCAATCCCCAGTATTCTTTGGATCTGCAATCAATAACTTTGGTGTTCGAGAAATTCTGAACACTCTCGTTGAATTAGCGCCATCACCTGGTGGTCGCAAAGCATTGCAACGTGAAGTTAGCCCAGCAGAAAATAAATTCTCTGCAGTGGTTTTTAAGATTCAGGCAAATATGGATCCTGCGCACCGTGATCGCGTGGCTTTCTTACGGATCTGTTCGGGTCATTTTGAACGCGGCATGAAACTCAAAATCTGTCGCAACGGAAAAGAAGTGCGCACCAATAATGCACTCTCGTTTTTGTCACAAAGACGCGATATTTTGGACGAAGCATTTCCTGGTGACATTATTGGCTTGCCCAATCATGGACTACTTCGCTTGGGTGATACGCTAACGGAAGGCGAGCAACTGCAATTTACAGGACTACCTTTCTTTGCCCCGGAAATTTTCCGACTTGTTGAATCAGCCGACCCGTTACGATCAAAGCAATTGCGCACCGGCTTGATGCAGCTTGGTGAAGAAGGCGCTATTCAGGTATTTCGCCCTATGGCTGGCGGCACTATGTTGCTAGGCGCATTTGGTCAATTGCAATTTGAAGTTGTTAGCCATCGCTTGCAAACTGAATATGGCGCTGAAGTTCGCTTATTGCCTGCGCGCTATAGCCTTGCTCGCTGGGTTAGCTCTGATGATCCTGTAGCGCTCAAAAAATTTACCCAAGAAAATATTCATCGCATGGCAGAAGATGTTGTTGGTGCTTCAGTATTTCTGGCATCTCATAAGTCTGAACTAGACGTGGCACAACAACGCTGTGAATCAATTCAATTCCATGCATTAAGAGAGCACGCTGGTTTGATTTACCAATCTGATTTGGCTGGGTAATTAAAACGCTAAAGAAACATTAACGCACGGAATTGCAGGTGAAGACCGTTGCTAGGGATGAATCGCCACTTTTGTACTTAGCTACTTTGCCATACTGAGCGCAGTAGGCATTTGCTTTTTGAGTCAGTTGATCAACCGACTCGCCGTCTGCATTCAAAAAAGTGACATGGTTTGAATCTGATGCATCGGTGTATACCGGTGTACAAGCCACTAACGCAAGAACACCTATCACTAAGCCAACAGCCTTCATGCTTAGCCCTTTAGCTTTTCAAGAACTACTGCTGTAATTTTGGTTGCCAAAGGTCGATAAGCCAATATACAAACGATTGCGACAGGATATGCGACCAGCCATACCTCCAACCAAAGCCAAAAGAAATTCTCGACAGCGCCGATACGAACAAATGTTGTTGCAAGAGTGATGCTGGCGGACATTAAAAAGCCCATCACCAAAGCAAAAACAAAATTGGTAATATTGATCATGATTCAAATATAAATTAAGTGCGCTCGACCAGCATTCTTTTACTTAAGATCACCGTAGAAACCACCAAGAATGCGAACACCATATTCATTGCCGTCAAATAATCGCCCAATAAAATACTAGCGGCTACAAGAGTACAGAATGGCTGTATGAGCTGAACTTGACTGACTCTGGCAATTCCACCAATAGCAAGACCCTCGTACCAAAAGAAAAAGCCGAGAAACATTGAGAAAAGACTTAAGTAAATAAAGCTTGTCCAAGCAAGCGTATCAGCCCCCCAATACCCTAGCTCAAACAAATAGAAAGCAATGGTGGCGTTAATTGGGAGTGACACCACCAAAGCCCAAGAAATAACCGCACGTGGATTCATACGACGAGACAACTCTCCGCCCTCAACATATCCAATACAGGCGCAAATACCGCCAGCAACCAAGAGGCCATCAATATAGGTAAAACCTCCTGCGTTTTTTAACAATGCATAAACCACAACTAAAGCGGCGCCAAGCAAAGATACCAACCAAAAGCCAATTGAAGGGCGCTCTTTAAAGCGGATAACTCCAATTACGGTTGTAGCCAAAGGCATCATTCCCAGAATAACTGCGCCATGAGATGAAGATCCTTCTTTCATGGCCACAGTGGTGAATATTGGAAAACCAAAGACAACTCCAAGAGCAATAATGACGAACTTGATCCAGTCGGATTTTTGAGGCAAAGGTGCTTGTTTGTAAATTAAATAAGCCAAAGCAACCAAGCCGGCCAAAAGCGCTCTACCAAAAGCAATGAAATAAGGGTCAAAGCTTAGGACAGCGATCTTACTTACAGGCAAGGTCAGGCTAAAAATCAGAATGCCGATAAAGCCTATTAACATTCCCTTGCTTTCTTGATTCACTCTTGCCCCTTTTGATGTGTTTTAGTTCATTGTATTAATAAAGCATCGCTATTGGGCTGTAATATACAAACACTCATGAGTACAAGACTGCCCTATATTCAGGCCATTTATATTGCAGCGACTGCTGGTGCGCCGATGCAATCATTGCCCAAAGCAAAGATCACTCTAACGGGGATCGAAGGAGATCGATATGCCAACGGAAAAGGCGCCTACTCGAATACAACTCCCAGCAAAATACGACACCTTAGTCTTATCACTGAATCCGGAATCGTTATTGCCAATGAGTGGCTGATGGCTGGAGATGAACCGACCTTTGATGCCTCACAAACCCGCAGAAATATTGTCATTAGCAATATGAACGCGGAAGATCTTAATTCTCTTGTTGGAAAGACATTTACATTGGGATCCCTTGTTCTCAAGGGCACTGAATTGTGTGCGCCATGCCAAAGACCCGCTAAGCTCCTGAACAAATCAGACTTCATTAATGCATTTGAAGGGCGAGGCGGTTTAAGGGCAGAAATAATGAATGTCGGAGAAATTTCAGTGGGCGATATATTAAGCCTACAAATAAAGGATGCATCATGATTCAGTATCGAGACGACGCCAAAGTTACAGCCGAAGAAGCAATTGATTTGTATATTCGCTCAACACTGGGCGAGCGCAGACCGATTGATAACAAAGAAACTTTTGAGGCAATGCTAAAAAATGCCAATCTCACCATAACTGCTTGGGATCAAGGTAAGTTAATTGGAATTTCGCGATCACTTACTGATTTTGCATATGTTACTTATTTGGCTGACCTAGCAGTAGATCAAAAATATCAACGCATGGGAATTGGGAAAGAGCTTATCGCTCAAACTCAAAAACATCTAGGGCCCAGTTGCATGATTGTTTTGTTAGCGGCCCCCAAAGCAAATGAATACTATGAGCACATTGGCTTTGAACATAATCCCCGTGCCTGGACACTGAAAAATTAATATGAAAACAACTCGCTTTTGCCTAGTCCGTCATGGTGAAACCGATTGGAATGTTGCGCGTCGCCTTCAAGGCCACACCGACATTCCGCTAAACCAACACGGAATTGCTCAAGCAATACAAATGGCGAAGGCCCTTAAAGCAATTGATTTGCAATTTGATGTTTTGTATTCAAGCGATTTGCAACGTGCGGCCAATACAGCAGGCGCGATTGAAGAAAAATTTAGCGTCACAGCCATCATCGATCAACAATTACGCGAGCGTCATCTTGGCGCGCTTCAAGGACTCACTACGGAAGAAGGGCCCCAACTAAAACCAGATCTTTGGGCGATTCATTTAAGTCGCAATCTCGATCACACCCTAGAAGGCGGGGAAAGTATCAAACAATTTGCCAATCGCATTCATACTGCCTTGGAAAATATTCGAATGCAGTATGCGGGTAAAACCATTCTATTGGTGAGCCATGGGGGCGCACTAGACATGATGTATCGACTGGCCAGTAACCAATCTCTAGAGTCTGAAAAAGCGGTGGCGGTGCCCAATGCATCGCTAAACTGGATTAGCCATAACGGCTATTCTTGGCAAGTTGACAAATGGGCCGACACAAGCCATTTAGAAAATATAGCCCTAGATAATTTAGATCTTTAGGCCTCAAATGCCCTATGATGGTGGAATGAAATCCATGACAAAGCTCCTAGTCACTTTGGCAGTCACAATACTATCCATTTCAGCCTACGCTGTAGATTTAGAGCCCGTCGATGTACCCAATAGACTACCGGATCGCATTGTTGGTGATATTGGCGTCGCGGTCTACACCTCCAATATGCATATTGGCACAGAAGGCACACAATCTTTAGTGCTTCCTTATGCTTTTTTTGATTACAAACGATTCTTTGTGCGCATTGATGAGGTTGGAATTAAGACATTTGAGTTAGGCAATGGATATCTTGAGCTCATTGGAAAAATTGACTTGAATACCTATAAGGTCAAGTCTCCATTTAACGGCGCGTCCATTAATCGTAGCGACCCAATTCCTCTAGGCATTGGCACTTATCAAGAAACACCGATTGGTGGTTTTTTTGCGAATGCCTATCATGACTTTGGCAAATCTAAGGGCGCTCTTTATGAGCTTTTATATTTTGCGGAAGTAGAAACTTATAAAAATATCGTGCTGTATCCAGAGCTTGGAATTGAAAGACAGTCCAGCCAATACGCCAACTACTACTATGGCATGAATACTGGCGAAGCAAATGCAACAGGCTACAGCACCTATGTTGCACCTGCCACCAATAATTTGATAGCAGGCTTCATGCTAGAAATTCCAGTAGTAGATAACTGGTATGTGAATCTATATGGACGTCGCAAATGGTTGGGCAATGGCATTAATAACAGCCCTGTTATGAACCGTTCATTCCAAGACAATATTTTTGCCGCGCTAGCTTATCGGTTTAAATAAAAACTGCTCTTCAAAGCCTCAAATAATCTTTGTAAATTACATTTACCAAGGCAATGCTGGCAATACAGGCTTTAATCCTGCCTTCTGAATAGTGGGCGCAGCCTTAGGGGATGCCAGGAATGTAATGAGATCTCTAGAAGCATTTAGGCTTGCAACATTGCTAGTAATGCCTGCGGAGAATAAAACGGTTTGCTGAATCTCGGGAGGAATCTCTCCAATGAAATCAATTCCTGGGATTGGAATTAATTCACTGACCTGCTGAAAGCCCAGCTCGGCATCACCTCTTGCCACTACGGTGCACTAAAGCTTTTAAAGCTTCGGCAAATGCACCCGATGTAATTACTTGGATTTCTGCAGCAAATACTGATGTAGCACCAAGCAAGCCAATGGCGACAATCAAGACGATATGCTTAATGTAATTCAAAGGCTTCATTTTCTTTTTCTAAATTTTTATATCAAGGCAAACGCGATCATTTGCCTTCTACCGACTATTTGCATTACCTGCCTTGGCAAGCGACCGGCATTTCCCACAAAGGCTTTTCTTGACTGAAATCACAATTCACGCCCACTGGTGATGTTGTACTCGCAAGGCACCCGCTTAGACACAAAGCAGCTCCAGCAATCAACAAAATTGAAGCAAATCTTTTCATAATTTCTCCTTCATTAGCGCTACTCAAAATTTTTACCATCCCATCGTAAACGAATCTTTTCATATTATCGATTTTTCAGATCAATAAAATCGAAATAATTTGTTAGGCCAATAACAATTAATTTCTCCATAATGATTCTATGGTGTTAATCAATCAAAGGAGGCATAACCATGGCTACAAAACCAAGCAATACTGTAATTGACATTGGCATCAGCGAAAAAGATCGCAAAGCAATTGCCAAAGGTCTATCGGCACTTTTGGCTGATAGTTACTCTCTTTATCTTATGACGCACAACTTCCACTGGAACGTGAAGGGGCCGATGTTTAATACCCTTCACACCATGTTCATGGCTCAATATACGGAGCAATGGGCTGCACTTGATCTTATCGCCGAACGAATCAGGGCGCTTGGAGAGCCAGCGCCTGGAACATATAAGGAATTTGCCAAGCTGACCTCAATTGATGAGGTGCAGGGAACTCCAAAAGCGATGGAAATGGTGAGGCTTCTTGTAAAGGCACAAGAGGCAACGGCTAAGACTGCGCGCAAACTTTTTCCACTAGTAGAAAAAGCAAGTGATCAACCAACTGCTGACTTGTTAACTCAAAGACAAGATGTGCACGAGAAAACAGCCTGGATGTTGCGAAGCTTGCTAGAGGAGTAAAGCGCTCGGCACCCTACGGCCACTAGCTATTGGGTGCCGTCTCTATTAAGTCGTTGAATTTGACGCTGCAACCATTGGCTATGCTGAGCAAAATAGGTCAGCAAGCCGATCACCAGCATGTTCCCAAAGAAGCCACCCATCACAATGATCATGCTCTCGCGCATAAAATTGTCATAAGCATAGCTATGAATTACGAAAATCACATAGGTATAACTAAATCCATGGGCAATGCTAGCAAATAAAGCTAGGGTTACCACATCGCGGTATTTCAAATTGTGAAGATCTCGCGCAATACCTAGGCCCTTAAGTGTTAAATTCACCACGAGAACCAAAACAACACTTCCAACCGTAGCAACTGTCAGCCATGTATACCAAGGCTGCTCAGGTTGAAAAATCACCAGCCTGATAAATACTGCTAAACCAATACCTATTGCAGCCATCCAGCCAAAAATAAGAACCGAGAGGACTTTAATGCCTGCGGGAAGGTAAACAAAGTAACTAAGCTCAGGCCTATTCACAAGCACCGGAAAAGCTTTAACAACGTAAAGCGTGAAAAAATACAGGCAAAACGGCACTCCTATTTTTAGGAGGATAATGGGCGCTCGTATTTGATTTATTGAAGATATGGGCACAGACCCATCATACTTAAAAACAGGGGGCACTACTGAAATGACAAATTCTTACATACGCTTTTTGCATCTTGCGGATACGCTTATTAATCCCAATGAAAAGCCCTTGGATTCATTAAGCAAAGATATTCTTGAGCATATCAGCAAGCATATTGTTTTAAACAAAGGCAAGATTGTGATCGGCGACATTCTGGTGCTCAGCCAACTTGGATCTCAAGCAACCCTTCACAAAAGACTGCACGCCCTGGTTGATGACGGCTATCTAAAGCTCAAATCAACAAATGATGGCCGAGTCAAACAAATCGAGCTGACAAAAAAAGCCAATAAATATTTCGCTGGATTAAGCCAGGCCTTAGAGAAAGCAGTAAAAGCTTAAGAACTAACAAGGCAAAAGAAAAACCACCCGAAGGTGGTTTTGTATTTCTTGGTGGCTCGGTACGAAATCGACCCGAGCCAAAAAGGGTCTTATCCTTTTGGAAAATGCTCGACATGTACATCGCCGGCTCGCCCAAAATAACTCACATGCTTTCCGGCAATCCAAACCATGTATCCAGCACAGCCTGCTGACATGGTTAGCTTAAGAAACTCAGGATATCTAACTGTGTCGCTTTGAGCGCCGCGAATGGCTGAAACAATGGCCTCCTTATTAAATGAAGTCGGAATTTCAATTAAGGGCATTGTCATGGGAACAGAATATGCCTCATTACTGGACAAATAATAAGTGGTTGAATGATTGCGATAGTCCACAAAATAAGATTCAACGCTAGCCCCTATTAATCGGCTAAGAACTTCTGGAAAAGTTAACAATCCCGCGTGTGACTCATGGGCACATTTTTCAATTACTTCTTTTGTATTCGGATTCATTGGTTACCTCAAATAGATTAGGTAGATTATCTAACTCCACAAAAGAAAAACCCACCCGAAGGCGGTTTATAGATTCTTGGTGGCCCGGGGCGGAATAGACCGGGGCCGAAGATGCCTGACTCTGCTTCAGTACTGTTGTTTTAAACGACATCAACCTATCCAAACCTAAAAATCACCGCTGGGCATGATATGGGTTCTGCTAGTATTCCTAACAACAATCACTATTAATAAAAAATATCGGGGGACAACGATCATGAACTATTTGTTATTGGCTATATTGGCAATCGCATCTTTATGCGCACACGCTGGAACAGACATTGTTTATCCGCCAAGGTCTGAAATTTATTCCATTCCAAGTTTGACTATTTCAGATAAACAGTTTTTATTGGGAGATAAAAACGGCAAAGAGGTCACTGTAAATGGCATTCTTCGCTTCCCACCAAAACCAGTTGGCCAAAAAATTCCTGTCATTTTCTTAGTTCATGGCTCTAGTGGAATGGGCGCCAATATTGACTATTGGTCAAATCATTTTCTAAATGAAGGTTATGCCACATTCAGCATGGATGGTTTTACAGGGCGCGGCTTGACGGTTGTTGGCCCCAATCAAGCCCTATTGGGCAGGCTGAACCTGATCCTTGATAGCTATAAGGCCATGGAGATCCTAGCTAAGCACCCACGCCTAGACTCCAATAAGTTTGTCATGATGGGCTTTTCTAGAGGAGGCCAAGCAACGCTATTTGCCAGCGTAGATAGATTCAATAAATTATGGAATAAGAGCGGCACTGTTTTTGCGGCACATATTCCGTTTTATGCTGATTGCGTCACAAGCTACATTAGCGACACTAAAACTACTGGAAAGCCAATTCAACTTCATCACGGTATTACTGATGACTACAACCCTGTAGCGGCTTGTAAAGAATATGTGGGTAAATTAAAAGCGGCCAACCAAAATGTGGAACTTTTTGAATACGAGATTGGGCCCCATGCTTTTGACTCGCCATTAGGAGCAATACCGCCTGTAGTATCGAAGGACGCCCAAACTGTTAGATCTTGCGGGATTGTTGAGAAATCTCCAGGCAATCTAATTAACACCCAAACCAATCAAGAATTTAAATATACGGATGCTTGCGTGGAGCTAAATCCTCATGTTGGCAGGGATGATGATGCTACGCAGAAATCAACTGGAGTGATTGATACATTTCTAGCAAACTTGTTTAAAAACTAAAATAGAAAAACCACCCGAAGGTGGTTTTGATGTTTCTTGGTGGCCCGGGGCGGAATCGAACCACCGACACAAGGATTTTCAAGACATTTGGTAGCGTAAGAGCCTTATTTTATAAGTTTCAAATGTCTTTTTTGTGTTATGTGCGAAAGACTGTGTTAAGCACTAAACCCATATAATATAAGGATTTGCTGGTATTTTGTAGAGCTAAACTCAGTATATTTGTTTTACTAACTTCAAAACATCTTTAAATAGAGTCTTATTTTGTAACCTAATTTGATAGTCACCATTACCCCAATGCCCAATATTAGAAACATCTCGTAGCAATTTTTTGTCATCTTTTAAAGAGCCAATTTTTGCGTTAATGGTAACTTTAATGGCATTGGCTTGTATTTCAATGCTCAAAATATTTCGTTTGTTTTTATAAAAAACTTTTACGAATTTTGATTCAATTTCCTTTAATTCTTTAAATTCTTTATGCAGAGTGCTTACAAAGCTTTCATAAAGTTGTTGGCCTAAAGGGGGGCCATTAAGTGAAGCTCTAGATGAAACGGCCAGTATCTCGCTTGTGATTTTCTGAAAAACAATATTATCGCCCATCATTTTTAAGCAACTGCACGCAGCCTTACCTCGTTGATTGACGCGAATAATTGCTGAACTTTGTCTGAGGCAAAAATTCCTTCTGGTCCAGTGGGGGCCATATCTACAAATGGACTTTGATACAAACGGTCATCTTCCATTGCACCATTCTTTGTCAACTCATCCACAATTAAGTTTACAAACTCAATCTGTCTATTGGTTGCCGTGGAATCAGTCAAGAACACATTCATAGCCTCTGTTGCAGAGGCCTTATCCAATCCCACCAATGAGCGCACAAAAAGTCCTAGTCCATGCGCCTCTTGTTTAGCCTTGTCTATCAAACTGCTATCGCCACCAGCTTGCTCAAGCAAAATAGCCTCCAGTTCAGCCAAGTCTATAGCTGTGATTGGTAAATTACGACGCAACTTGTTAATGACTAACTTACTTTCATGTTGGCGTAGGAACTCTCTGGATTTAGTCTTAAATCGTTCATAGTCTAAGCCTCCCACCTTGATAGGCAAGGGAATCTCAACGCCTTCTCCAATGGTGTCACCAAAGTTGGTAAACACCAAGCTTCGCTTAGCTCTTTCAATCAGCTTGACCAAGCTTCGTAGTTGAATTCGCACATGCTCTAACATGCCCACAGTAACATCTTGCCACCAATCATCACTATTGAGAGATTGAATTAACTCCATCTGAGCTCTAATGGCTGGAATGCTTTCTTGCAACTCTAATGCTGTAGCAATTGCTTTGACATAGCTTTGTAAACGCTCAAAGCCTTTATCTCCACGCAATATACAGAGCTGCAATTTGATAATTGCTAAATCAAAGCGTTTAGCCTCTTCTTCTGTGTCAATTTTTTGTGAAGGCAAGTTAGCTAATTCAGTAACTGCCTCTGCAGCATCTACAGCACTCAGCGATTTCCAGCTTGCCACATTGCTAAACTTTTCTACAAATTTACGCTTAGGGCGCACAATAATATTTTCTAAGGTCATATTAGCCACCAAGTCATGCAAATAGGTAGCTGAATACTCTCTTAGGTCTTGCTCGTCTTTAGTGTTGGCATCTTTTCTTGCATCAAGCGTGGTTAGCACTTCAATACGATTTTTGAACAGCTGAGCATCCAAGCTTTCACTACTTGAGCCATCACTGGCTTCTGGATTTTCTTTGAAATACTCTAGATTCTGGCAATAATCCAAAATATAGAAAAATTTCTTATCTTCATTAGGCGCAAATAAGTCTTTGCAAAGTCTCGTGCCTCTACCTATCATCTGCCAAAATTTGGTTTTACTACGCACACGCTTAAAAAACACTAGATTAACCACCTCTGGCACATCAATACCAGTGTCAAGCATGTCTACGCTAATCGCTATGTGTGGTGCTTTGTCTTTATTAGAAAAATCGTCAATCAAACTTTGTGCATACTCAGTCTGATAGGTGATGACTCTAGCCATCTCTCCCTTGTATTGAGGGTAGTTGATATTGAAACGCTCTGCTATGAATTGAGCGTGCAAGTTATTTTTGGCAAAGATGATGGTTTTACCAATTCTGTCGCCACTAGCCACTTTTTGGCCTTTGGTCATCATGTGCTGAATAACTTGGTCTACAGTGTCTTGATTAAACAGCCACTGATTCATAGCAGCTGGGTCTACTTCATCTGGTGGACCATTCTCGCCCCATTCCAATTCATCCCACTGCTGTCGTTCATCTTCACTGAGCTCGTCATACCTAATGCCATCACGAGGAAAGTGCACTGGCACTGAAATAGCCCTAGGTGGCACAAGATAACCAGCAGAGATTGCATCATCTAGACTGTAGGCATAGGTTGGCACGCCATTTTGCATTTGAAAGAGGTTGTAGGTATTTCTGTCTACTTCATCTTTTGGTGTAGCAGTTAGGCCAACCAAGTAGCTGTCAAAGTAATTAAAAATTGCGCCATATTTGCTGTAGATACTACGATGTGCCTCATCCACAATAATCAAATCAAAAAAGCCAATACCAAACTTTTTAACAGTGGTATCTGTATTGTTGATTTGATTGAGCATAGTTTGGTAGGTGCTGACATAAACCCTACCTTGTGCATCTGTGCTATTGAGTAGATTAACCACTGGCACATTAGGTAAATGCTTGCCAAACTCTCTACTAGCTTGCTTGACTAGAGAAACCCTATCTGCCAAGAACAATGCACGCTTGACCCATCCAGCACGCATGAGCAAATCAACCAAAGCAATCACAGTCCTAGTCTTGCCACTACCAGTAGCCATGACCACTAGGCTGCGTCTTTGATTGTGTTGCTCAATGGCTTCTGTAATGCTGCGTATAGCTTGGTGTTGATAACTGCGCTCAACAATAGCCTTATCAATCTCTATCTTAGCAAGGCTTTGACGACTTGAACGACGCTGCATGAGCAATTCAAGTTCATCTTTTTTATGAAAACCTTCTACTGGTCTTGGTGCTGAAGAAGTGTCATCCCAAAACCAATGTTCATATCCATTGGTGTAATAAATGACTGGACGACGACCAAACTTGGCCTCTAAACAATCTGCATAAAGCTTAGCTTGTTGTTGACCCACCCTAGCATCTCTTCTGGTCTTTTTAGCCTCTACAACTGCTAGAGGCTTGCCATCATCCCCCCACAAGACATAATCCACAAAACCAATACCTTGATTATTGGGCATGCCAGCTACTTCATATTCTCTATCTTCCTTTTTATCTAATGCCCAGCTAGCTTCATTTAGCAGCAAGTCAATAAAGTAGTCGCGAGTCTGCTCTTCGTTATAGTTATGGGTATCTGGCGTTTGCTGATTGGCAGCCTTGGCCTTGGCAAACTCAATACGCAAAGCTTCTAGCTCTTGCTTGAGCGCGTCCTTTTCTGTTTGCTCATTTCTTAGCTTATCTTCAACACTGCGCAACTGTTCAGCACTAATTGCATCTTGCTTTTTAGCTACTGGAATTAGTCTTTCATCAAACTGCAAACTAGAGTCTGGTCTTGCTTTATCTCCATAAGTTCTAGCCAACCAATAGGCAATATGAAACAACTCTTGAATAGCTGTATATGCCTCAGCTTGCTTAGCAGCCTTCCCATGAGCAGCACGATTACCAATGGACATAATGACTGTGGCTTTAGTAAAGATGTTTTCACTGGCGTTGGCACGAAAACAAGGGTCATGCACTCTAGCGCCTAGGCTAGGCTCATAGCTCTTGTAATTGGGGTCATATCTATAAAGCCAATCTACAATCTGCTCCAGCGTCATGCGTGCATACCAACATGCAGCACGAGTATCTGAGTTTAGATAACCTTCTGCTTTGGTTGCGCTATCACAGATAGAGAACCATTCTTTTTGTAGGAAGGCGAAGTTGCTCATTGACTATAGCTGTCCATAGAATGCTTGATTTTGAAGTGAGATAAAAAGCTTGGATTGCTTGCTTAACCCTTCATTTAATTTAACCTTAATTGTTCCTATTCTGTTCATTAAATTACAAAATTTTTCTTGTAAATCTAAAGGTGGTAATGGAATAGGAAAGTTTCTCATTGATTTCAGTGAAACATTTTTTATGGTGCTACCAGTTGCCATATTCAATGCGTAATCCATAAAATATTGACTCTCAAGCAAATGAAATAGGTAAGTTTTGTTGATTAATGATTCCTTCACATTGAAATAACAAGCACTTTTACCAAGAATGATTTTTTCGTCGTTATAAAACGCCACTTTACCAAGAGTGCCATTAATTGAAACAATCATCGTTGTATTGTTCAGCTCTCTTTTGTGTTTAGTGAACTCATCAAAATCAACTTTTTTTGTGGAGGAATTGGTCTTGATTACGCCATGATGTAGATTATTTCCATTGATAAAGTAATAGTCTCCATCATCATTATATTTTGGGGTTCCATGCAAACCATCACCCAGCTTTGATACTAATTCACTAAGTTTTTTATATTCCCACTTAAATGGGTTAAATTTTGGCTCGCCAAACATCTCAATAAAAATACTCTTCGCCACTTTATCTAACTTCTCAATTGCCAATTTACGCTTACGCTTAATAAGCTCAGCCTTTTCCAGAATTGCTGCAATACGCTGCTGCTCTGCAAGTGGTGGAAGTGGTATTGGAGCATCAGTTAAGTTGGCCAGCTTGATATACTTTATAACCCCACCTATTGCTAAAGTCCTTAATTCATTGACATATTCATTCAAAAAAAGATAAAGGTATTTTGGCAATAAAATCTTTTCATCCAAACTTTCAATTACATAAGTTCTCTGATATGCATTGAACTTTCCCTCATAGTATTTGACATTTAAGTCTCCATTTCCAGCTACCAAAATAGCCTTACAGTCAAATGCTGGGGTGTTAATACTCAAAGGTTCAACTGCGCATGTAAAGAATGGATAAAGTCCATTTTCATCTGAAGCATTAGCATCAAGTTTGCCAGTCCTAACTCTAGCAAGTTCACCCAATTTTATAGTTTGCCAAGTCACTTAAGCATTCCTTCAAGCTCAGTAACTTCAGCTTGTATCTCAATTTCAAGTTGCTTTAATTCTGCAATCAACTGTATTGGCGATACATACTCCACATACTCATGCACTACTTCCTTGTATTTGTTCAAGTTTAAATCGTAGTCGTTGGCAATTAAGTCTGCTTTATCTACTACAAAACTCTGCGCCGTTTTTGGATTATTGCGCTCTTCACCATTACGCTGATGCCACCTTGCTAATATATCTGGCAAATTATTTTTCTCATGCTCATTAACTGTTAATTTTTGCTTTGGTGATGCGCCAAGCTTATCTTCATCTAACAAAGGCTGACGCTGTGCATTTAAACTCCAGCCATCTGCTAGCATGTCATAAAACCAGACTGAATCTGTTCCACCACTGTTGGTCTTGGTGAAAAGTAAAATTGCAGTGCTAACACCAGCATAAGGCTGAAACACTCCACTAGGTAAAGAAATCACAGCTTCTAGTTTTTGCTCCTCAACCAACATGCGCCTAATTTCTTTATGAGCTTTGCTGTTTCCAAACAGCACTCCATCTGGCACCACTACTGCAGCACGCCCACCAGGTTTTAGCAACTTCAAGAACAAAGCCATGAATAGCAATTCTGTTTTCTTGGTGTTCACCACTGCCAGCAAATCCTTCGCTGCATTTGCAATATTGATGCTGCCAGCAAAAGGTGGGTTTGCCAGAATGAGGCTATATTTTTCTTCCTCAACTGCGTAGTCTTGGCTTAGTGAATCACGATAGGTAATAACTGGGTTTTCTACGCCATGTAATAACATGTTCATACTGCCAATACGCAGCATGGTGTTATCAAAGTCATAGCCATGAAACATAGAGTTATGAAAGTGTTCACGACTCTTGGTATCAGCCATTATTTCTGGATGCGTTTCACGCAAGTATTCACTGGCATTAACTAAAAAACCACAAGTGCCACTAGCTGGGTCACAAATGGTGTCCTTAGCCGTTGGAGCTGTCAGCTCCACCATCAATCTAATAATGTGTCTTGGCGTTCTAAATTGTCCATTTTGCCCAGCGCTAGCCAATTTGCCCAACATGTATTCATACAAGTCACCCTTGGTATCTCTATCTTCCATAGGGATTTGGTCAAGCAGCTCAATGGCTGTTGTAAGTAGCAAAGGTGTAGGGATGGTAAAACGAGCGCCTTGCATCTGCTTGCTATAGGTGCTGCCATCACCACCAATATCTCTCAAAAATGGGAACACATGGTCATTGACTACATTGAACATATCTTGTGGTGACATGTTTTTTAGTCTGCTCCAACGCATGTCCTCATACTTGCAGTTCTTACTATCTGCGCCTTCTGGAAAAAATCGTTTCTCCATAGGCTTGCCTAGTCTGGCGCTTTTATTTTCTTCTAAGGTTTGCAAGTCATCCAATCTGCGCAAAAATAACAAATAGGTAATTTGCTCAATGATTTCCAGTGGGTTTGAAATACCACCAGTCCAAAAGCTGTTCCAAACCTTATCAACTTGACTCTTTAATTCACCAGTTAGCATCTTTATCTTTTCTCTTATTTTTCATTGCTTGGAAATGCTGTTGAGGCAGCTGCTTTGATAAAACCTTCAGCTCGTTTGTAATGCCTTTTTGCCAATATAGTCAGCACCCTTCTATGGTCACTGGTAAATTGGGTTTTTTGCCCTACCTTCAAACCTTCTGCAGCATCTAACTTGGCCATAATGGCTATATCAGCCCAAGGTATTTTTTGTCCACCTTGCGCAACTTGTAAATTTGACTGCTGTTTAAGCTTATAAACATTGTAAGCACTGGTAAAGGCTACAGTGCTCCATTTACGACCCAACTTATAAGGTGCCTCACTGGGTTGAATGGCTTGTCCTTTTTTTGCCTTGGGAACTAATTTGTCTATGACTTGGGCAAATCGTCTTTTGATACCCACATTAGTCCAATCCAAAGGAATGACTAAGTTAATAGCCTCCTTGCTGCCAAAAGGCACTAAGTCTTCATAGCTTTGTGCAATGGTCATGCTGTAGCTAGTCACTGGCTCTGCAAACAAATGACTGTGTGCTTTCCACCAAGACTTGAAATCTAAGTCTTTGACATTGCCAAAATCCTTTACCAGTTGTTTTGGAACTTTTGACCTTTTACTAGCAAGAGCCTTGGCATATTCGTCGTTTAGCTGCAAGAACTTAAACCACCAATAAAAAGGACTGCTAAGGATGGTTTTAGGGGGGTTAGATTCACTATACAAACCCTTGCCAAACACTGGATATTTGCGTGTGGCAAAGGCACGAGATTGCGTGGTGATTTTGGTGTCTTTTTGCATATAAACATGCTAACACTATGATTTTCTCAAATCAACACAGTGTTAATAAAAATCACAAAAAGACACACTAATAATTCAGCAATTTTGCTGTTTTTTATAAAGGAATTAGCATGCAACAACTTACACAAAATACCACTCCCATTTCAGCGCCTAAAGCTCTTATTAGTGCCAAGCAGTCAAACGAGGCTGAAATTAGGGCTTTTATGACTCAAGGAGAATTCTTGGCAATCAAGCATGAGAATTATGTAGCGCAATATGTGGCCAAAGCCAATGAAGACTTATATTTTCTATTGGGCGAAATACTGTCTTTTGCAGAAGGTATATTGGCCACTAAAAATGTAGGGCAAATTATTAAAGAAATGCGTAGTGAGCTGACTTACACACACAAGATTAAAACGCAGAAGAACAGCACAGATTTAAACATCATCGTTCGTTTTGTTACACGCACCAGCAGAAAAAATGCGCTTATCTATTCACAAGTGCTGGCCAAGGCTTTGAGTCTAAATATTAAAAGCGCTGAATTACCTCAATACATCAAGGCCAATGGTGGTATCAATAAATTACGAGAAAAATCAAATAATTCGCTCACAAGTGACCAAGCTAATAAGTTGGCTAACTTACAGACTTACTATGCCAATAAACTATTAGAAGCTCGCGCTGTCTCAAGTCCATATGCCACTTTTGAAATTGATAAGGCACGCACAAGTGAGCTACATGACATTGCCCAATATGGCGATTATGTTTATATGGTGTGTAAAAAGAATGGACTTGGAAAATTTACTGTGATTGATGCTGTGGCTATGGACAAGGATTTAGAGGCAAGAATATTGCAACGCTACTTTGACTATGAACAGCATGCGCTTAAAGGCCATGTGGGTAGCACCAGTGTTGAGGCCTATCTGATGACAAAGTTTGAAGAAACCATTGAGGCTGACAATGAACAGCGCGCCAAACATGGCGCGCCATTATTGGATAAATTTGCTTGTGTGGTTGATTAGATTTTTATCTTTCCCCATACCAAAGCCACTTACGAGTGGTTTTTTTTATGCGTTACTGCAGTAACGCTTACTCCATCACTTCACCATCCCAAGTTTCCCAAACAACCATCTCATGATTAGGGAACACACTTTGCTTTTACTCAATAAAAAGCTATCACTTTGATTATTTTACAAAGTGTATTTTGTCGTAAATTCACTTTTTTGTTATCCTACTTGTATAGCAAATTCGCTATGTTTAATACAAAGGAATTAAAAAATGAGTAAAGCAAAAAAGCAGTTAGACACAGTAGATAAATTGGCAGCAATCGTTTTTGCTCCACAGCAAAATGGTGCTGACTATTACAAGCGTGTTGTTGAAATCATTGATTTCATTGACTCGTATTTTTGTATCAATATTTGCCCAGAAGATGCTGGAGAAATGACTTTGAATGAGCTTAAAGCAAAGCTGCAACCCAAAATTGAGTTTTACAGCAAGTTTTTTGCTACAGATAAAGTTGGGGTTTTTGAAATGGCAGCAGAAGCAAATTGAGTCAACTACGAAGGGAAATATATCTTTTGTATTTCCCTTCCTTCATCTTAAATTTTGTTTACTAAGGAAACTAACATGTATAAAGCAACTAGAGAACTAATAAAAGCAAGACAACCATTCACAAATTATGTTGTAGAGGTAGTTAAGGTAAAGCAAGTTGGTGGATTAAAACCAAACAATTGCCTCAACAATGCGCACTCTCTCTTAAGCAGAAAAAATGGGATAAAAATTGTAAGTGGTTGGTTTATTGAACCATATGACCCTCTTAACTACATTCACAAAGGAGTGGAGATTATCCAGCACTGGTGGAATGTTGATGCGTCTGGTCAACATTTTGATACCACATTAAGCAATCACATTGGCGAGTATGTTGTTGATATGGAAATTGCTGAATATGCAAGGGAGCATTATGACGATATTGAATCTACTGTAGCGTCTTCATTGCTATTTACAAACAATGAATTTATGAAAGTTAACTTGGATGATGATGAAATATTTTTGTCAGATATCCCAAGCTTAGATACAGAGAATTTATATCTTCCATGTAATGAAGCAGCAAACAGCAATAAACATTCAATTACATTGTTGGACTATTGTCTGACGAGATACCAAAACCAAAATATTATTAAGGAGGCTGCTTAATGCTAATAAGCATTAAGCAAGCTCTACGGCCTTACGCTTCATATCATCATTTACATCTATGTAGCACTGCGTAGTTGAGATGCTTTTATGGCCAGCTAAACTTGCCAACACTCTTACGCCAATTCCCTTATTGGCTAAATTAGTGATAAAAGTTCTGCGCCCACTATGTGAGCTTGCACCATCTACACCACTGCGCTTGTAAAGATAGTGAAAAAACTGAGTAAGCGTATTTGCTGTAAATCCATCGCTATCTGCCTTTTGGCTATAAAAGAACTTGCAATTGATATTTTGAGGCGTGTATATAGTTGCGTAAGCTGCCAATTCTTTTTTTAATTTCTCATTTACGAACACTGTTCTTGCCTCATTTGTCTTTGTGTTTTCAGCTAATAGGCGTATTTCATTTCTTATGTTGCCCTCGCTATCAACGACATCCTTAAATCTTAGGCTTGCTAATTCTCCAACCCTAACGCCACTTAAAAATGTAGTCATTAGTAATGCCCTATTGCGTGCACTGTGCTTGCGTGATGCGATGTAATCAAGAACTTTGCGTATTTCTGTTTGTGAAAGTGTTTTAGCTTGCTTAGCCATTGCCTTTTTCCCTAAATATAACTTTGCAATAGCTAAATTTTGTTTTCTTTGTTTGTTTTCTGCGACCTCTTTTTGCCAAAAATGTATCAAATTTAAATCCTTCCAATAATCAATGGGATACACAAGAGAACCATGGTTTTTAAAGACAAACCAAAGGTTTTGTGTATTTCCTTACATATGACTATTTATAAAATATGTGGGATTTAGACTACAGAATTAGCTAGATTTGAATACAGCGTCTATGTGCTGTTTGTGAATTTCTTAGCTATTGCTATTTGCTATCGTGCATTAAGCATTTATAACGCTGATTTGAGGTGTTTACTATGCGTAGCAAAGGGAAAGACTGTTTTTGAAGTGCTAAGCACCAATTTGCCCCACTCAAAAAGAATTGCCCATTTATTTGTATTTTTGCGAATTACCAATAATTAAAGATTCTTTAATTTGGGTTATTTTGAAAAATTGATAGATATTTTGTATAGATTAACGCTGTAGCTTGAGTTTTCTTCAAAATCGTCAAAATATGTGTCATCGCAAAACATGTCTATCTTTACCCAAACTTTGCCATCGCCTTTCATAGCATTGGCAATGCCATTCAAAAACTCTAATTCTTCCACCTTCCAAAATATAAATGCCTCTTCTCCTTTTTTGGAGAACGATATATCTTGCCTTGCTTTTTTACTTGCCCAATCCACCAAACCATAAGCAATAATCAGCTTTGCCTTTTTGCCAGCCAGTAATTTGGAAGCATTTGTTTGTTGTGATTCAAAGTTTTCGCCAACAGACTCATCAAAAATTAAGTCGCATATTTCTAAATGAGCACTAACAGCATCGTCATTCCCCCATTGGTCAGCTAACCTTGTTTCAAATGTCATTCCATCATTACTGTTAGCACTCAATTCTTTTCCAAAAATTGCGACAACATGCTGTGGATACATGTGCTTAATCATTAGAGTGATGCCACTGCTCTTCAGTTAACTTACCTAAATATGTTTTTACATTTTCTAATATGCCATTGTCGTATGCATATTCAAGCTGTTCGCGAAAGCAAATTTCCTTCATTAAATTTGAAGTGATATACCAGCCAGTCAAAATCAAAGGTTTTACTACATCATCTTTACCAGTTTTAATTTTGATAAATTTGTATAAATCATTCCATTTCATTGGTATTGGACATATACGCTCTTTAGCAACGCATTCGTCTATGTATGCTTTTAGCTCTTCTTTGTTGTCCATATTTTCAATATCCAATTAAATTTACTTTATCACAGCCTTTACATTTAAAAACAAGCAACTCCGTTGCTTGCTGTGTCTTCGCAAAAGCTAACGCTTTTGCTCGTCACATCTTTTTTATCTTTTTAATTGATATTGCTTTGTGAATATCTTTACTAGGGCTTATATGCCACGCCTCCTATAGAGGCGTAGCGACTTTTACCTTTACTTAGGTGTCACATCTGGCATATACACAACTTGATTTAACAAGAAAGGTAGGTTTTGCTATCACCTTTTATGTGCTCGTCTTACGCAACAGCTCCACAGCCTATACCAGTAGCTTTGTGGAGTGTTTGTGGGTTTAATTGTGGCATCCCACTCACTTTATTCGCGTATTACTACGCTACTAACTATTACGACTTTACAAATGGAGCTGCCACATTGGGGCGTCATTTAAGCATCTAGCCATCAGCTAGGTAGTGTAAAGAAGCGAGTAATGAGTAACCCAATTGCATACTGTCACACATCAGAACAGATTCTGCAGCACTATTACATTCAGCGTGCCAACTTTTATGTCTCATTTGTATAGTTATTTATGCAATACCAAATAAAGCCATAGATTTATAGGTGAAATATTAGATTTATGGTGGCAAAAAGAGGTCGTCCAAATGCCTATTCTGATAATAAATTTAATGAGCCCATTAACAAACAAGGAGAGAAAATGAGCGCATTAAATTCACTTAAATTGGTAACTAGCAGAAAACATCAAACAGTAGCGCCAATTGTTCATCGTCGCAACAAGCTCTGTGCGAAATTAGATGAGCAACTATTGCTTTGCGAAGCACAAAAGGCTGGCAATACTTACGCACCAAAACGCTTAAAGACTTTTGTAAACAAGCAAACTGGGGAGCGCATGACAGCAGAGGTAACCAAACGCATAAAAGAGTGGTTTTGGGTTAGCGATACTGGAAAAATCAATCTTGCAGTCAAATATGGCGCCAAAACATTAACTTTGAATAAAAAAACTAAAGCTAATGCCATTGAACTTTCAACTGGCGATGAACTTATCAACACGCTTAAATCATTAAAAGTAGCTGTTTTAAATGGCGAACTTGATGAAGCAATTAGCGAGGTAAGCGAAGCTACAAGAATGGCATTTGGCAAGTAAGTAGATGGGCTTTATGCCCATTTACCACTCAACAATAGATACCCCACATGAAAAGCATTGTCATAAAACCCCACCCAATCGTATTTGACAAAGTAGAGCGCTTAATCAATGTCAACGGCATGAACTTTGAAGAGGAGTTCCTTGCCAAGGTAATCAGCGAGCATTTAGCAAAGCAGAGAAATGGCAAATTGCCAACGATTACTGATGCCTTCCAAATCTACATGAATGAAGCAACATCTTCACATCGCCCAACATTCGTTAAACACGCTAACTATCACTTTCGCAGTTTTAAGGAATTCTTTGGAGACTTAACATTGGATGAGCTAAAGCATTGGCACATCACTGAATACAGAGACTATCAACTTGCAAGAGGTTTAAGCCCAACCAGCATTCGCAAGCACAACAATACGCTAAACGCTATGCTCAATATGGCATTTAAGCATTTGGACATTGATAGGTTAAGCCCATTTAGAGCCTTGAAGATTAGAGGCGAAGGGGATAACAAGCGTCCAATGCCAATTATTACCACTCAGCTAATCCATCAAGTGAAAGAGTGCCTATTAAAAAACTCAACTCCACATAAGTTGATAGCCCTTATTCAACTGAATACTGGCTTTAGGCTATCTGAGCCATTGTTCGCAAGATTAGAAGATTGCGTATTGGAGCACGATATCCCACACTTATGGATAAGAAGAAATGCCTTAAGCGACAGAAAAACAAAATCTAGCATTCGTGCTGTGCCACTTTGTGGGGTATCGCTTGATGCTGCCAAAGAGCTATATAAGATAGCTAAAAAGAAAAATAGTGAATGGTTTGTTCCTCACTATGCAAGAGATAATGGCAATTCAAGTTGTTCTCAAATCATTAAGAAAACGCTAAAAGAGTTTGACTTCAAGAGCCATATGTTTAGACATGCAATCATTGATAGGATGAAGGCAAGAAATGACATACCTACACGCCTTGCTGAAAGCATTACTGGACACAGCAGTGGTGGTAGTGAATTTAATACTTACGGAACTGTTGGCTATACACTTGAACAGAAGCGTGATGTGATTTTGAAGGTGTTGATTTAGTCACAAACTAATACCACGCCACTAAATACTTATATGAAACAATTTCGCGCAATAGTAAGAGCTAGTGGCATGGTTGTAACCACGGTTGTATTTGCAGAGAATGTGAACTTTGCAACCAAAATATTGCAAGCTCAGTTTGGCGCCAATAATGTAATAAGCATTCCAACCCTAATCTAAAAATGAAAATCAAAGAAGTGGCTGCCACTCAACCTTTAACGCCAGAAAAAGCTCGCATTAAAGCCTTGCAAACTCAAAAAGATAATCTAAACAGACAATTAAAAGCTGAGCGCGATAGACAGAAAATATCTAAAGCTCAAAAAAATCTTGCATTAGCCATGCACCCAACTTTAGCGAAACCTATTTAAAAGTGTTATGAATCCATTTTTGGAGTCTGCCCAAAAAGGTTAATTTAGGCTGAGCGCGAGCACGAGAGCCTATTGGTCCGTTATGCCTTAAATAGGTGTCTATCTCATCTTGAAATTGCTCTGCTTGTTTTATTTCTTCTTCAGTCTTCTCTCTGTAAAACTCTTTTGTATATTCTTCAAGTGTTTGAGGCTGTCTTCCAGCTTTTGTCTCAAATTCTCTATGCACAGCATAGCAACTCAATAAAAATTCCTCGTCACTTTTTTCAAATATCTCAGCAAGAATATCTTTTGGCACAGACTGTTGTTTATTCTGATTCAGACTATCCACCACCTCATTAGCAAAGTCCAATGAGATTTGTTTGTGCTGTTTGCTATCCATAATTACATCCCTCTTGGGCTGCTTGGGAAAAGGGGGCCAGATGGAAAGGTGGGTGCTGATGGAGCATTCATTGGGGCTTGCTGAAAGGGTTGTGGCTGAATAGGTTGGGTTGACTGTGCAGTGCCTACTGGCATGCCATTAGCGTTTGAATAATAAGTTGTGTTGCCACTTTGCTGAGCTGTCCCAATTGGCATTCCATTGGCATTAGAGTAATAGGTAGTGTTACCACTTTTTTGTGCTGTGCCCATTGGCATGCCATTGGCGTCAGAGTAATAAGTTGTTTGAGCAACAGCCAAAGATGAAAAAGTCGTCAAAATTGTAAGAATGTATTTCATATATCCTTTAGCATTAGTTAGCAGCTACTTTATGTTTTCCCATACGCTTACCAGCAACCTTTCTTGCTATATGCGATGGTTTTACATGACCATAATACTTTTCAATCATCTTCACACTTGTTCCCATCTGTTGAGATAAATCAAAAACTGTCATTTCCCCTTCAAGTAATGCTAGGTGCGCATAGGTATGACGCAAGCTGTATAGGGTTTTATTTGCACCATTTTTATTGAGGCCACTATCACGCATTAAATGTCTAAAGGTTCCATTCAAATTTGCGCTGACTGTTCCATCCCTCAATTTGAATACATAGTCATCTACACGCTTTTTAAGTAATGCATCAAAATTTAAAGTCTTAATTCCATCATTACGCAACTGAATGCGCTCTAAATAGTCTTGAGTATTATGTCGTGCAATCAATGTGCGACTTCCAGTTTTACCATCTACCGTAAATTGTAAAAAGCGCTCTCCATCAGTTGTTATCCACTCAATATCTTTCCATTTGAGACCTAAAGCCTCTGTGCCATGCCTCATGCCAGTATTTGCAAGTATCAGAACATAGTCTCTTAATAGCTCACGCATATCCTTAGTTCGTTGCATGTGCCCTTTTTTGCACCAAGTAGCCATAAATGTTGTGAGGCTCTTATATTCGCTTTTGCTGAATGTTGGGCGAGGCTTACTTTTTGCTCCATCATTTTGTAATTTAGGCAAATGCACTTTGCTCATATATCCCATATCCACTGCATACTCTAATACTCTGTTTATTGCAGTGTTGTGATTTGTAATTGTGCTTGCGCGAGGCTTCTTGCCCATCTCTTTTTCTCGCCACTCGTCAAACTTAACTAATGCATCGTAGTCAATACTATTGATGTTGTAATTTTTGAAAAATGGGATTAAATATTTGTTGATAACAGTGATGTAGGTTTGATAGACGACCTTGCCTTTCCCACTATCTAGCTGTGATTGCAAGCCTTCAGCAACTACTTTTGCAACAGCGCCAAATTTCTTGCTTGTAATGACAATATCTTCGTCGTCCAAAAATCTTGCTCTGTCATATTCTTCGCATGCAACTTTGCCAGCATAGTCAGCATTGCGCTCTTTAGTGCTTATACGATGCCATTTATTCTTGAATTTATATCGCGCTTGCCACTTATCGCTGTTCTCTCTTTTGTATAAAACAACATCACCATCGCGTAGATGAATCAGCGAATCGCTTATTGCTACAGATTTAGGTGCTGATGTTTTGCGAGGAACTGAAATTTTTTTGGGCATATCGCTCTGCGAGGCTGATAAACATTGAATGTAATGTTTTACAGCGTATACCCATTTGCAAACTGTGTAAAGAGTGTGTTATAGAATTTTGTGACACACTTTCGGGCTGTAGCCCAGTATCTGTGGTGGCCCGGGGCGGAATCGAACCACCGACACAAGGATTTTCAATCCTCTGCTCTACCGACTGAGCTACCAGGCCAAGACTTGGAATTATAAAGGAAACTGGGTTTTGGCCTAGAAAAACTGCCTACTGGCGCTAACTAGAGGTTGTTATTGCCTTTGAACGAGCTACGTGTAGTTTCTTATAGCTGTCGAGCAGGCGGTGGTGGCGGTCAAGGCCCTCTAGCTTAATACTGGTTGGGGTCAGCCCATAAAAACGCATTGAGCCATTTACCGAGCCCAGCACCGCATCCATGCGCTCATTGCCAAACATTCTACGAAGATTTACCTCATAGTCTTGAATCAATAAATCGTCATTGAGAACAATCTCTAGAACTGCATTGAGTGCCTGATAAAACAATTTGCGTTCAACAGTGTTGTCGTTATATTGAAGAAAAGCGCCCACCAACTCTTGTGCTTCATCGAAATTTTTAAGCGCTAACTGAATTAATAGCTTTACCTCTAAAACTGTTAGCTGGCCCCAAGGCGTATTCTCATCAAACTCAATACCAATAAGAGTTGCAATATCTCCATACTCATCAAGCTCGTTATTCTCTAATCGATCTAGCAGCGCGCTGAGTTTCGCATCGCTTAATGAATGTAAATTCAGAATATCGTAACGGAATAGCAGGGCCTTATTTGTGTTATCCCACACCAGATCTTCTACTGGATAGACCTCGGAATAACCTGGAACGAGAATTCGGCAAGCAATCGCCCCCAATTGGTCATACACAGCAACATAAGCCTCTTTGCCCATATTTTTAAGAATGCCAAATAGTGTTGCCGCCTCCTGAGCATTGGAGTCTTCGCCGTGGCCCGAAAAATCCCATTCAACAAATTGATAATCCGCCTTCGCACTAAAAAAACGCCACGATACTATTCCGCTTGAATCAATAAAGTGCTCAACAAAGTTATTGGGTTCCGTCACTGCCTCGCTTGCAAACGTAGGCGGAGGCAAATCATTCAAGCCCTCTAGGCTCCGACCCTGGAGTAGCTCAGTTAAGCTACGTTCCAGCGCGACCTCTAGGCTTGGGTGGGCGCCAAAAGAGGCAAATACACCGCCTGTTCGGGGATTCATTAAGGTAACGCACATCACCGGGTAAACACCCCCAAGTGATGCATCCTTTACTAAGACTGGAAACCCTTGCTCCTCTAGCCCCTGAATACCTGCCAGGATGCTTGGATATTTTTCAAGCACTGCGCGCGGCACCTCAGGCAAAGCAATTTCTCCTTCCAATATTTCTCTTTTTACCGCACGCTCAAATATTTCTGAGAGGCATTGCACTTGTGCTTCGGCCAAAGTATTTCCCGCACTCATCCCATTACTAACGTAAAGGTTCTCAATTAAATTTGTCGGAAAATAAATTGTCTTGCCATCAGGTTGACGAACATAAGGCAAACAACAAATGCCTCTTTCAATATTTCCAGAATTGGTATCGATTAAATGTGAGGCACGCAACTCACCGTCTGGATCAAAAATTTTTAGGCAATACTCATCAAGAATTTCTGACGGTAACGCATTCTTATCACCTGGCTTGAACCAGCGCTCATTTGGGTAGTGCACAAATTCTTTATTGGCGATATCTTCGCCCCAGTATGCGCCAGCATAAAAGTGGTTATTGCTGAGTCTCTCAATATATTCACCCAAAGCCGAGGCTAGAGCGCTCTCTTTTGTCGCTCCTTTGCCATTGGTAAAGCACATTGGCGAATGCGCATCACGGATATGCAAAGACCATACATTTGGGATGAGGTTACGCCAAGAAGCGATCTCAATCTTAATTCCCAGATCAGCCAACACTTTAGACATATTGGCAATGGTTTGCTCTAGCGGCAAATCTTTGCCGACAATAAAGGTGTTTGTATCGGCAGCGGGCTTTAAGTTCAATAAGGTCTGGGCATCGGCATCTAGATTCTTGACCTCTTCAATGACAAACCCTGGGCCAGCCTGGACTACTTTCTTAACCGTACACCGCTCAATGGAGCGCAAAATACCTTGACGATCTACCGCTGAAATATCTTCAGGCAGCTCAACTTGGATTTTGAAAATCTGTTGATAACGATTATCGGGGTCAACAATATTATTTTGTGAGAGACGAATATTTTCAGTAGAAATATTGCGTGTATCACAATACAGCTTCACAAAATACGCTGCACATAAAGCAGAGGATGCCAAAAAATAATCGAATGGCCCTGGTGCTGAGCCGTCACCCTTGTAACGGATAGGCTGGTCAGCAATTACGGTGAAGTCGTCGAACTTCGCTTCTAGACGAAGCTTATCGAGAAAATTGACTTTAATTTCCATGGAAATAATTCCGAATAAGATGTGCCATCAACATGAGTCTTGCTGATTTTTTCAAGCACACCCCATGTAAGAAATAATTTGCCAAAAAGTTATGGCCAACTACTGATAGATTTTATTGCTCACCCTTGTTGCGGGACGTATCAATGCCTAGAGCCTTCAACTTGCGATATAGATGGGTTCTCTCTAAGCCCGTGTACTCCGAAATCTTGGTCATACTACCGCCCATGATTTGCATTTGATGCTCAAAGTAAGCTTTCTCAAACAAATCGCGCGCCTCTCTCAGAGGCAAATCAAAATAGGTTTTTGCGATTCCGCTGATGTACTCCCCCTCAAGAGGCGCAGCCATTGGCTCAGCAGCAGAAGGTTTTGTAGCGGCACTCATCGGCATTCCAGTCGCCAATGTTTTTTCTTCTGCTGGCTCAATGTGTTTTGGCGAGCTCTCTAACGCCTTGCTGACTGTCTTTAATAGCTTTTGTAATGCAATTGGCTTTTCTAAAAAGTTTAGTGCGCCAATACGGGTTGCCTCTACAGCGGTGTCAATCGTTGCGTGGCCCGACATCATCACCACAGGCATGGTTAATTGACCCGTCTTAGACCACTCTTTAAGCAAAGTAATGCCGTCGGTGTCTGGCATCCAAATGTCTAGCAAAACCAAATCTGGCCGCATCTGTTCACGAATAGTGCGCGCCTGTATGGCGCTTTCAGCAGCATACACAGTATGGCCCTCATCTGTGAGGATCTCATTGAGAAGCTCACGAATTCCCATCTCATCATCAACAACCAAAATACTCGCCATACTTAGGCAGCCTCTTTTGCTAAGTTCATAAACAAAATGGATACTTGCGCACCAACCACTTCTTCTCCCTGCATACGATTCCGAATTTCTATTTTGGCACCGTGATCATCAATAATCTTTTTAACTACAGCCAATCCCAATCCCGTGCCCTTGGTCTTCGTAGTAACGTAAGGTTCAAACGCTCTTGCCAATATCTTAGCTGGAAATCCAACACCACTATCACTTATTGTTAAGCGAACTGCATTTTGTGTAGCGCCGCTTTGCTCTCCATAAGACACCAGTTCAGTTTTAACTTCCACCGGATCCGCCTGCCTATTGCCCTCTAAAGTCGAATCTTGCGCATTTTGGAGCAAGTTATGAATGACTTGTCTAAGCTGAGTCGGATCTCCCATGATACTGGGGCAATGAGGATCAAGATACGTACGAATTGGACTTCCTTCATAAAGACCCAATATTTCCGAAGTGAGCGTGTTGATAGAAACGGACTTTAATTGAGGGGTTGGCGTTTTCGCGAAGTCGCGGAAATCATTGACCATTTCTTTCATCGCCTGCACCTGACTAATAATGGTTTCAGTGCTGCGATTCATCATCTCTTCTTGCTCGGTGCTGAGCTTACCGGCCAATTTATGCTGCAATCGTTCGGCCGAGAGCTGAATTGGGGTCAATGGGTTTTTGATCTCATGGGCCAAGCGTCTAGCAACTTCGCTCCAAGCGATCGATCTTTGAGCGCTGACCACGTCTGTGATGTCATCAAACACCACCATGCGTAGGTCAGATGTTAATTGGGTGCCACGAACAAATAAAGTTACACCCAGTTCATTTTCGTATTCATTGCTGGTTTTTAGCTGAATTTGCTTTTGCCAAATAGGTGCGGCTCCATTCTCGGGATCGCTTTCAGCAACGGCAAGCTTCATCGTAGCAAAGCCTTCTTTGATGGCCTCTTCAAAATCTACAAGCGCAGGGTTGCTACTCAATGGCTTTCCATCCAGCAGGGTTAAGTCTTGGGCAAAGATTCGGTCCGCGCCCGCATTACTAGAAACAACGTTGTAATTCTTATCAAAAATGCAAACGCCGGCCGTAAGGCTTCCCAGTACTTTTTCCAAGAAAGCCTTGGACTCTTGCAAGGACGTGCGAGTGTCGGCCAATTGCTTGGTCATGACATTAAATTGTCTGGTTAGCATTCCCAATTCATCGCCCGTATCTAGCTCTGGCTTAGGAGATAGGTCACCCTGTGCAACAGCTTGGGTGCCCTTAAGCAGCATTAATAATGGTCGAGCCAATTGGCGGCCCAATAGCAATGCCAAAGTTACCGCGACAAATAGAGCGAAGAACAATGTGAGCGTTAGGGTACCTACGAACATTTTTCGCAGACCAGTACGTCCTAATGATTTCTCCTGATACTCGCTATAAGCAGACTCAACAGCATAAATATTTTTTGCCAGTGGCATCGGGATGTATCTCACCAGCTGTAAAAAATATCGATCTTCGGCGCCTTTACTAAGCAGGGCTTTATTGCGAATTACTGGAATAATTGCCCGTACCCGATAGCCTCGCTGACGGCCATCCATTTCAACCTGATCTAAAAAAGTAATGCCTTTCTTTTTAAAGGCTTCAGAAATAACCTCTGAACTTGGTGCCGGCAAATACTTTTTCGACTTTAATTCACTCGAGAATATTAAGTTGCGCTGCATATTAAAGAGGCTGACCTCTTGAATGCCAAACTGATTACGAATCTTCATTACCATGGCGCCAACTTGCTCTGAGCCTGTACCTGATGGAACTTGGGCAATTTGTTCGGCAATGAAATTACCTTCGCCCAATATCTCTTCTTGGGCCACCCGCAAGGTCACGCGGCCCAACTCTAAACCTGAGTTCAAGGCTGACTCAACTTGCACGTCAAACCAAGTCTCGATACTTCGCGAAACGAACTGGAGTGAAACACCATACAGAATCAAACCAGGAACAATGCCTACCAAAGCAAAAATCATCGCTAGCTTCGCGATGAGGCGCGTTCCAAAATGGCCCCGATGCCAACGAACCGCAATCACGATGCCGAGCACCAAAATGACCAGAATTAAAGATGCGCCAATAATTAAGTTGGCTGCATAAAGCCATATGAAGTAACGATCAAAGAACTCGGTATTAGATGAAGCAATCGAGAGCAATACCAACAACAAAAGGGCAAAAACGCCAATGAGACCTATCGCCCCAGGCAGTACCTTTTTACGCCATAGCTTTGAATCAAAAAAGCTTGGCTGACGGGGGGCAAAGGCTTCTCTCATTACTTATCGCTTAATTGGACTTGGGCTACTTGCTGAAAATGGGAAATGCAACCACTCGCTTGAAACATTCCACTCTCGGTTATTAAGCGCATTTACCTGAAATGGTTTTGGAAGCTTGCTTAAATCTAAACTCATTCGTAGGCCAGCACTATAGCTTTTGCTTGGGTCTATTTGGTTGCCATCAATTACGCGCCAACCGCCAATACTTCCAACTGCCTGAAGCGCTTCAGAAATTGTTCTGGCTGAAAATGTTAAGCCCTCAGAAGCGATTCGGTATTGCTGAGTCAAGGGCTGATATGACAAACGTGTTTGTCTTTGTGCAACTATGGCTTTCTCATCGAACCAATACCAGCGCGAGCGCACTAAATCAAAATCGGTTTGAAAATATAAGACTACGCCTTTTTGCACCGCATCTTCTAAGCCTGGTGAAAGTTCAATTTGAAAAGCGGCACTTAACACCCAATCGTTATCCACCTTTTCTAATTCAAAGGATTTAATTTTGATGCCTTCAGCACTGACGGCTGTTGAGAATAGACTCAACGCCATCAAACCCAAAAGGATGAATTGCTTAATTCTTTGGCTCATCGCCCATTTTTCTTAAACAAAGCATAATAAAAACCGTCGTTTACCTCGGTGGGTAAAAGCTGTCCTGGAGCGTCTAATCGTAACGCATTGGTGTGCTGCTGCGCAAACCACACCGCTTGATTCTCTCCCTCTTCGGGAAATACAGAGCAAGTTACGTATAGAAGCAAGCCTTCGGGCTTTAGCATTTGCCATGCTTGGGTCAAAATTTCACGTTGCTTCTTTTGTAAGGCCACAACGTCGGACTGGCGCCGTAAAAATGGAATGTCTGGGTGTCTAGCAACTATGCCCGATGCAGAACATGGCGCATCCAGCAAAATTTTGTCAAAAAGAGCGCCGTCCCACCATGAAGATTTAGAGGCATCGCCGTGAAGCACTTTTACTTTTTCAGACCGCAATCGAAGTCGATCTAGATTGCCATTAATTTTTCCAATGCGCTCTTCATCAATCTCGAGAGCCAACATCTGACAATCGGCAAGTTCTAATAAGTGGGCTGTTTTTCCACCGGGCGCAGAACAAGCATCTAATATTAAATCACTCGAATTGGGCGTTAACAAACTTGCCGCTAATTGAGCACCACTATCTTGCACAGAAACTGCGCCACCATAAAAACCTGGCAGATCCGAAACAGGTACGGGATTAGGAATTAATAGCGCGTCTGGTAAGGCAAAACCCGCAAGGGATTCAATTGCAGATGAGGCAATGCCAGCTTCATCCAATAAGGATTGATACTGCTCTCGAGAATATTGTTTTTGATTTACCCTCAAGATGAGTGGTGCGCGCCTTGCTTGAGTAAACAAAATAGATTGCCACTGCTTGGAATAATTATTCTTGAGGTTTGCTCGCCACCAAGGTGGAACAAACATGGGTATAGGATCAGGGGGATATTCCGAGGGTTGTGTTGCTAGGCTTACTTTACGCAGCACGGCGTTTACTAAGCCCTTTGCATACATCGTCTTGTCATATTTCCCGCAGGCCCTAACCGACTGATCAACAATCGTATGACTGGCATAGCCTTTGCCATCGGTACTGTCTTGTAAAAAAAGAGCAATGGCAACACTCAATAAATGAGCAACCTCAGGCGGCGGAGCTTTAGGAATAAATTGCCTCATCAACTCCTGCGATCGAACCCACTTGCGAAGCGCATTAAAGCTAAGGCTCTGCACAATCGGCCTTTCATGTGCATCTAGTTGATCTAAAACCTCTGTTAATGATCTACCACTCATGACCTCACCGATCGCTTGCGCTGAGATCGTAATCGCTTCAGACAAGGGGAGATTAAGCGCAGTTTTTTGATCTTCCAAGGGCGGCAATCTTAGGGGACAGAATTTTCTTTGGCTTGAAAGCGCAGCATTTCGCCGGCCTCACTTAAGCCTTGTAAACACAACTTCGCTGGAATTCTTTTTCCGCCAGGCTTTTGCATTTCTAAAATTTCAATTACTCCGGTGCCACACTTTACAAAAACACTCTCGTCACCAAAGCCAAGTATTTGTCCAGTGCTGGCTTGTTCTTCGCTCGGCGCGTTTCTGGGAATTCGAGAATTCCACAGCTTGAGGCTTAAATTACCAATTGAGCTAGTAGCCCCTGGAAAAGGGTTGAATGCCCGAATTCGAGTATCGATATTCTGGGCATCATCGCCCCAGTCAATCTCCGCTTCATCTTTTGCTATTTTTTCAGCATAAGTAATTCCTTGTGCTGCTTGTGGGCTTCGAGGCAAGTTACCAACGGTTTCTAGCTGATGCAGCGTATTAACAATTAATTTAGCGCCCAATGTTGCCAACCTATCGTGCAAAGTGGCGCTGGTTTCGTTCGAACCAATGTCAAGCTCTTCAACCATTACGGTATCGCCAGTATCAAGGCCAGCGTCCATTTGCATAATGCAAACACCCGCTTTAGCATCGCCATGCTCAATCGCGCGCTGAATAGGCGCAGCGCCTCGCCACCGCGGCAAAAGCGAAGCATGAATATTAAAACTCCCGAATCTTCCAGGGCGCTCAGTGATATCCAAAATTTCTTGCGGCAAGATCAAGCCGTAAGCAACCACGACCATTGCATCAAAATCAGTTACTAAAAGCTGCTTATATGCTCCCTCAGCCTGAATTTTTTTCTGAGGATCTGCAACAGTTCTCCTGAGAGTTTCTGGTTGCAAGACGGGAATATTTTTTTCTAAAGCAAACTGCTTAACTGGGCTTGCTTGTAAATGCATGCCCCTTCCGGCCCTGCGATCGGGCTGCGTTAAGACCAAAACAATTTGGTGGCCAGCCCCCTCAATCGCACGCATTGCTTGCGCCGCAAACTCGGGGGTGCCAGCAAAAACAATTTTCATTCGGTTGTTAGCGCTGACCAAGCAATTCTTTGCTGCGCTTTTTCATCTTTTGTGAAATGCGATTGCGCTTCAACAAAGATAGGTATTCAACAAATACTTTGCCTTGTAAATGATCTAGTTCGTGCTGCAAACAAACCGCCAACAATCCATCCGCATCAACTTCAAATTCTTTTCCGTCGATGTCTAGAGCCTTTACCTTCACCTGCGCCGGACGCTCTACTTCATCATAAAACTCTGGCACTGAAAGGCAGCCTTCACGCCAAGTTTTTTTCTCGGGACTTGCCCAAACAATTTCAGGATTAATAAAAACCATCAATTCGTTTTGGTCATCCGAAACATCGATGACAACAATGCGCTCATGAATGTCAACTTGAGTTGCCGCTAGACCGACGCCCGGGGCTTCGTACATCGTTTCGGCCATATCAGCCACTATTTTTTTAACGCGCGCATCAACCGTCGCCACAGGTTTGGCGATCTTGTGCAAACGCGGATCAGGATAGCTAAGGACATTTAATAAAGCCATGTAGGAATTATCCAACAGAGCAATCCGTCTGTCCCAATTGCTTTCATTTCCCCAGTCTTCAAAATGATTAATCCAAATCTCAAAACCTAAACCCGCATGCACACACTGCTCCGAAAGGATAAAAACTATCCATCGCGCCTAAATGATTTGTTTGATCCTCCCAACCCGCTATATATAAGAGGCAATCTAGCCTTATTAAAAATGCCCATGATTGCCATCATTGGGTCTCGTCAAGCCAGCGCACACGGCCTCAGAAATGCTGCCACATTTGCGAATCAACTTGCTCAAGCTGGAGCCCTAATCATTTCAGGGCTAGCAAGGGGCATAGACGGCGCAGCTCATAGAGCCACGCTAAATGGACCTGCTATGAACTTCACCGCAGCTGTATGCGGAACAGGATTAGATATTGTTTACCCCAAAGAGCACTTGGGGTTGGCAGCCAAAATTGGTAAAAGGGGTTTATTAATTTCTGAGCTTGATCTCGGCATCGGACCCAAGCCCTTTCACTTTCCGAGGCGCAATCGAATTATTGCGGCCCTAGCATTAGGGGTGGTCGTAATTGAAGCAGCTGAAAATTCGGGCTCATTGATAACCGCCCGAATAGCCGCAGATCTTGGAAGAGAGGTTTTTGCACTTCCCGGCCCAGCGCACGACCCACTTTATGCCGGCTCCCACCAGCTAATCCAACAAGGCGCCAAGCTGGTTTGCAAGCCAAATGAGGTGCTAGAAGAGCTGGTTTTCCATAAAAACCGCATTTAAACCCCTAAAAAAGGGGGTTTTCTCTAACCCACAACCCAAAAATGGAGGCTTTTTGGACTTTTCTTGATTTATCGGTTAATAATAAAAAAGGGGTTTAGAGAGGGTTGAGCCAAATTCAGGTTAAATTGGCACTCCTTATTACCCAGCAAAAACATCCATTTCAGCTCAAATTTAGGCAAAAGCGTGGCAAAAGCACCTTCCAAAAGCAACTCCAAGACCTCTTCGGTAGACCACCCTAAGGCACTGATCATTGCCGAAAAACCTTCGGTTGCCAATGACATTGCCAAAGCCCTGGGCGGATTTACAAAACATGAAGACTATTTTGAAAGCGATGATTTTCTAATTTCTTCGGCTGTTGGCCATCTATTGGAAATTGCAGCGCCAGAAGAATATGACGTGAAGCGTGGCAAATGGTCATTTGCCAACCTTCCTGTGGTGCCACCCTATTTTGATCTGCGTCCAATTGCTAAAACCGAATCGCGTTTGAAGGTTTTACAAAAACTCATCAAGCGAAAAGATGTCACTTCGCTTATTAATGCATGCGACGCGGGACGTGAAGGCGAGCTCATTTTCAGATTGATTGCACAACATGCAAAAGCATCGCAAACGGTAAAGCGTCTTTGGCTGCAATCAATGACGCCCGCTGCAATACGAGACGGATTTGCAAGCTTACGCACCGATGAAGAAATGCAACCCTTAGCTGATGCTGCACGTTGCCGCTCTGAAGCTGATTGGCTTGTAGGCATCAACGGCACTCGCGCAATGACTGCTTTCAATAGCAAGAGCGGTGGCTTCTTTTTAACTACGGTTGGTCGCGTTCAAACACCCACACTCTCGATCGTGGTCGAGCGCGAAGAATTAATTCGTAAATTTGTATCTAAAGATTATTGGGAAGTAAAAGCAGAATTTATTGCTGCAGCAGGTGTCTATGAGGGTCGCTGGTTTGATCCTAAATTCAAAAAGGATGTCGCCGAGCCAGATGCTCGCGAGAATCGCCTTTGGAGCGAGGCTGCAGCGCAAAGTATTGTGACTGCTTGCCGTGGAAAAAAAGCAAGCGTTACCGAAGAATCAAAACCTGCAACGCAGCTTGCCCCACAACTATTTGACTTAACTAGCTTGCAACGCGAAGCGAATGCGCGCTTTGGCTTCTCGGCAAAAAATACCTTGGGTTTAGCGCAAGCACTTTATGAGCGCCACAAAGTATTGACCTACCCGCGTACTGATGCAAAGGCACTTCCTGAAGATTATTTAGATACTGTTAAGCAAACCATCGAAAACTTAGCAGATCATTCTCATGAGTATCAGCCGTTTGCAAAACAGATCCTGCAAGGGGATGCCAAAGATTCAAAAACAAAAGCGGGTTATGGCTGGATCAAACCAAATAAGCGCATCTTCGATAACTCCAAGATCTCGGATCACTTCGCAATTATTCCCACCCTGGAAACCCCAAAAAGCCTAAGTGAACCTGAAGCAAAGCTGTATGACTTGGTAGTGCGTCGCTTCTTAGCGGTCTTCTACCCTGCCGCTGAATTCAAGGTAACCACTCGCATTACCGAAACCTCCGGTCACCACTTCAAAACAGAGGGGCGTGTCCTTGTTAACCCAGGTTGGCTAACTGTCTACGGCAAATCCAATCAAGCTGATGATGAACTTGCGCCAGTGCAAGAGGGCGAATCCGTTCAAACGGAATCAGTGGTTGCTGTTCCACTCAAAACTAAACCACCAGCACGCTATACAGAAGCAACCTTGCTTTCCGCCATGGAAAGCGCAGGCAAATGGGTTGATGATGATGAAATGCGTGAAGCCATGGCTGAGAAGGGCTTAGGTACGCCGGCAACTCGCGCAGCCATTATCGAAGGATTGCTGGCAGAAAAATACATTGTTCGGGAAGCCCGCGAGTTAATCCCGACCGCAAAAGCATTTCAGTTAATGACACTATTACGCGGCCTCGATGTTGAGGAGCTCACTCGCCCAGATTTGACTGGCAGTTGGGAAAACAAGCTCTCTCTTATCGAACACGGGAAGATGAATCGCGATACCTTCATGCAAGAGATCGCGCAAATGACTCAGCGCATTGTGAAGCGCGCAAAAGAATATGACAGCGACACCATTCCTGGCGATTACGCAACACTAGCCACTCCATGTCCGCACTGTAAGGGGTCGGTAAAAGAAAACTATCGTCGATTTGCTTGCGAAAAATGTGGTTTCACGATCAGCAAGACTCCTGGTGGTCGAGCATTTGAATATCCTGAAGTAGAAGAACTATTGCGTGAAAAAACAATCGGGCCACTCCAAGGATTCCGCAGCAAAATGGGTCGTCCTTTTGCCGCAATTATTAAACTTTCTGAGATTCCTGAAGATGATGCTGACTATCCAAACGCAGGCTTTAAGCTCGAGTTTGATTTTGGCAACACACAAGACGAAGAAACCGAAGCGATTGATTTCACGGGACGTCAAGCCTTGGGCGCCTGTCCAAAATGCTCAGGCGCAGTATATGAAGACGGCATGCGTTATGTATGCGAAAACAATACCGGGCCTAACAAGACCTGTGACTTTAAGACCGGCAAAGTTGTTCTACAACAAGAAGTATCTGCCGAGCAAATTCAAAAGCTTTTAAAAGAAGGCAAAACAGATCTATTAAGCAACTTCAAATCCAATCGCACCGGACGCGGCTTTAAAGCTTACCTGGCTTTAGGCGCAGATGGAAAAATTGGTTTTGAATTCGAGGCCAAAGCACCCGGCGCTGCTAAGGCACCAGCTAAGAAACGCGCGGGCGCGAGCGCTGCTACTAAATCAGCCGCAAAACCTAAGCGCGCAAGCAAAGCGAAATCGTCTTCAAGCACTTGAGAAGTAATTAATTTAGCCGCCAAAGCAGACCACAATATTCCTCGCGATCCCAACGCGGTAGCGAGGAATATTCCTGGTCGATGAGGAAGTCTGCCAATGATTGGCAAACGGTCGCCAGCAACACATCTCACGCCAACAAAATGATCGTGCTTCACTAGGCGACTGGTGTCGCCTTCTAAAAAGTTCACTAAATTTTTTGCTTGTTCGCGATTAAAGTCATCACTCGCTTCTCTTGGGGCAAGATCATCCTCTCCCTCATCAAAACTAGAGCCAACAATCCATCGGTAACCGCCATCATCCATGCGCTCTGCGGGCAAACAATAGCCATCGCCGGACAACCCCACATTGGGCAGTTTTTCAACCCACGGATCATTTGGCTCAATAGAGAAAACGCTCAACTGCCCGCGCACTGGCTTCAAAGGCAAGCGCACGCCAATACTGGAAAGTAGTTTTTTACTCTCCATTGCCGCGGCAATCACAACCTTATCTGCCGAAGTAATAGCTTCGTCATGAGAGTTCAATAAAAGCCATTTGCCATCTCTTTGCTCAAGTTTTGCAACTTCCGTATTCCACAAGCAGGTAAGGTCTTTGTGAGGCCGTAAAAGATCTTTGCTTGTCTTCGACAAATTAAGACATGCGCCCCGAGAAATCCAAACGCCGCTTTGAGGTATTCCACAAACCTCTTTCGCTTCTTCGGCATCAAGGGGAACGGCAATATCCTCGCCAAACGCTAATGAATGCAAATGCTCAATCAGCTCTGCTCGATCAAATACTTTTTCTTTTTTGGTCGGCTGAAAAATTCCGTGGGCACGCCACTCTTCACCCCACCTTGTTTCAGCCAATAAAAAAGCCAATCGCGTTAATCGGAGTAAACGCGGAGAGCCTTTACCTATATGGGGGTGAGCGATTGCGTAAGCATGCCTTGAGCAAGCGCTAGCGGGATAGCTGGCGGCATCGATAACGCAAACCGACTGATTGCGCGCAAGCAATTCATTGGCAATCGTTGCGCCACAAATGCCAGCCCCAATCACCACGATATCATGGTGTTGGGGATTGGTCATCAACAAATTTTAGTAATACAGGATTTTAATTGCTTGATGAATTAAGCATTCAAGCGTTGTTCGATCTTGGAGCGAGTTTCTTTCAACTCTTTTGGCAAGCGCTCGCCAAGGTGCTCGAATAAGTCTGTATGAAGCTTCAACTCATTTTTCCACTCATCAACAGCAACAGTGATGGCTTTAGCAAACTTCTCTGGAGAATAGTCTAAGCCGCCCCAGTGCATATCGCTGTACTCAGGCGTAATGCCAAATGGTGTTTCTTTGCCATTGGCTTTGCCTTCAGCGCGATTCAAAATCCAAGAGAGAACGCGCATGTTTTCGCCAAAGCCTGGCCATACAAATTTACCGTTTTCATCTTTACGGAACCAGTTAACGCAATAGATTTTTGGCAAAACAGCGCCTTCTGCTTCCAACTTCTTGCCGATATTGAGCCAATGCTGGAAGTAATCGCTCATGTTGTAGCCAGCAAATGCGATCATCGCAAATGGGTCGCGACGAACAACGCCGATTTGACCAGTAATAGCTGCGGTAGTTTCAGAGCCCAAAGTAGCGGCCATGTAAACGCCCTCAACCCAATCACGTGCCTCGCTTACCAAAGGTACAGTGTTGGAACGACGACCGCCGAACAAGAATGCGTCAATTGGAACCCCTTCAGGATCATCCCACTTTGGATCCACAGCTGGATTATTGGTTGCCGCCACCGTGAAACGTGAGTTTGGGTGGGCTGCTTTACGACCTGCAGCACCATCAGCTGGAGTCCAGTCTTTTCCTTGCCAATCAATCAAATGTGCAGGTGGGGTTTCTGTCAAACCTTCCCACCAAACGTCACCGTCGTCTGTCAAACCAACGTTTGTAAAGATAACGTCTTGATTTAAGGAGTCGATACAGTTTTGGTTGGTTTGGCGATTTGTGCCAGGAGCAACACCAAAGTAACCAGACTCTGGGTTAATCGCGAATAAACGTGTCTTGCCTGTAACCGCATCTTTGCGAGGCTTGATCCATGCAATATCGTCACCAATGGTGGTAACTTTCCAGCCATCGAATCCTTTTGGAGGAATCATCATAGAGAAATTGGTTTTTCCGCAAGCAGAAGGGAATGCTGCAGCAATATGGTATTTCTTGCCTTCGGGAGATGTCACACCCAAAATCAACATATGCTCAGCCAACCAACCTTGATCGCGGCCCATGTTAGATGCGATACGCAAAGCAAAACATTTTTTGCCTAGCAATGCATTGCCGCCATAGCCTGATCCGAAAGACCAAATCTCACGGGTTTCTGGATAGTGAACGATGTATTTGGTTTTGTTGTTTGGCCAAGCAACATCTTTTTCGCCAGCAGCCAATGGCTTGCCAACGGTATGGATACATGGAACGAATTCTCCATCGGCACCAAGCTGATCAATCACAGCCTTGCCCATACGGGTCATTAAGCGCATATTGATTGCAACATATGGGCTGTCTGAAAGTTCAACACCAATGTGAGCGATTGGTGAGCCAATTGGGCCCATTGAAAATGGAACCACATACATTGTTCTGCCACGCATGCAGCCATCAAACAAGGGTTGCAATGTTGCGCGCATTTCGCTTGGCTCTACCCAGTTATTGGTAGGACCAGCATCTTCTTTTTTGGCTGAGCAAATGAAAGTACGGTCTTCAACACGCGCCACATCCTCAGGATCAGACAGGGCCAAAAATGAATTTTTACGCTTAGCAGGATTTAGACGTTTGAAAACGCCGGCATTCACTAACAACTCACAAAACTCATCATATTCAGCTTGGGAGCCATCACACCAGCGAATTGCATCTGGCTTAGTAAGGGCAGCAACTTCTCCAACCCACTTAATTAAACGCTCATTTTTTACGTAAGCTGGCGCATTCACATTGATCTGGCTGCTAGCGGTTGAAGTCATATGTTTCCCTATGAAGATTGAATTTTTTAATCCTATGATTTTAACATTTTGGTCACATTTGCCATATTGACCGCCTGCGCAAGAAAGGGAGGATTCGGGGTTTATTTGCCAATGCAAAATTGACTAAAAATCATGCCCAAAAGGTCATCTGGAAGCAGCCTTCCGGTGATTTGCCCAAGGTGATTTTGAGCCAAAGAAAGCTCTTCTGCCAGCAATTCCAGCGAATTGTTGCCATTTGCTGCGAATTGCTCTGATCTTGCAATATGTTCTGCGGCTTTCTCAATACAGTCCAGATGACGCCTTCGGCTCACAATAACGCCTTCTTGAGTACCGCCCCAACCAACCCTTTTTAGAATTTCCTGCTTTAAGGCATCAACCCCTTGGCCAGTTTTAGCTGAAATGGCAATTGCATCCTTTGGGGCAGAATTCGCCCCTCCCTCTAGCAAATCGACCTTATTTACCACCTCCAAAATTGCGCATTTTGGCGGAACGGCCTCTAAAACCCGCTTTTTCAGGTCATTACCCTCTGAATCCACATTAGGGGCGCTTAAGAAAACAACCAGATCCGCAGAATGAATAGCCTCCCAAGTTCGTTCTATTCCTTTGGCCTCCACCTCATCTGAGGTCTGCCTTAATCCCGCAGTATCAATAACGTGCATAGGCACGCCTTCAATTTGAATGCTTTCTTTAATCCGGTCTCGGGTGGTTCCCGCAATTGCTGTCACGATCGCAACCTCTTCGCCAGCCAAAGTATTTAATAAAGAGCTTTTGCCCACGTTTGGCGGCCCAACTAAAACTAGTTGTATGCCATCGCGCAGTATTTTTCCTTGCCTCGCTCCATTTTGAAGCGTTAGCAATTTCGTTTTGACGGCGCTCAAACGCTCGCGTGCAAGGGCGTTTTCCAAAAACTCAATTTCTTCTTCGGGGAAGTCCAGGGTGGACTCAACCAAAATTCGCAATTGCGTAATTTCTTCAACAAGGTCATTCACATCATCTGAAAAATTTCCCTGCAAAGATCTTGCTGCACCTCGAACGGCAGCCTCACTTTGTGCATCAATCAAATCCGCTATTGCCTCAGCTTGAGCTAAATCTATTTTGTTGTTTAGATAAGCTCGCAGACTAAACTCGCCCGGCTCGGCAATCTCTAGGCCAATGTCTTTACCCAGCTCAAGACATCGCTGCATAACCAGCTCAAGCAAATGTGGTCCGCCATGACACTGCAACTCAAGAATGTCTTCGCCTGTAAATGAAGCGGGGGCAACAAAATAAATCGCAAGCACTTGATCAATAGGCTGACCAAGCTTGTCGCGCAAAGCTAGCAATGTTGCTTGTCTTGGTTGAAGATTTTTTTCAAACAAGGCTTGAATAAGCCCAGTTAAATTTTGTCCGCTGATGCGGATGATGCCAACGCCCGCCTTACCTGGGGCGGTAGCAATAGCAATGATGGGAATCTTACGCGTCACCATTGCTATTCGCTTTCGAAAAACCTATGCCATGTTTATTTGGCGGTTTTTTTGCCAAATAGTTTATTAATTTGCCACTGCTGTGCAATTGACAATAAATTGTTTACTACCCAGTACAAAACGAGGCCGGCAGGGAAGAAGAAGAACATGATTGAAAAAATAATCGGCATGTAAAGCATCACCTTTGCCTGCACTGGATCAGGTGGTGTTGGATTGAGTTTTGTCTGCACAAACATCGACACAGCCATGATCACTGGCAATATGTAGTACGGGTCTGGAACTGATAAATCATGGATCCACAAAACCCATGGTGCGCCGCGCATTTCAACCGAAGACAAGAGCACCCAATATAGCGAAATAAAAACAGGGATTTGAATCAATACCGGCAAACAACCGCCAAGTGGATTGATCTTTTCTTTGCGATACATTTCCATCATTGCTTGATTCAGCTTTTGTGGTTCGCCCTTGTACTGCTCTTTCATAGCCATTAAACGTGGCTGCACCTCTTTCATGCGGGCCATAGACTTATAGCTAGCAGCAGAGAGTGGAAAGAAAACCAACTTAATCAAAATGGTAAGAAGAATAATTGACCAACCCCAGTTGCCAACGATGTTGTGAATATGCTCAAGCAACCAGAAAATCGGCTTAGCCAAAATAGTCAAGTAGCCATAGTCTTTTAACAACTCAAGACCTGGAGCAATTTTTTCCAACATGCGCTCTTCTTGTGGGCCAACAAATAATTGCGCATTTGCCGTAACAGTAGTGCCAGTAGCAATTGTTCCCAATTGGCTCTGCATGCCCACTCGATAAAGGCCGTTATCCAATCTTCCAGAGTAAATATCGCGCACTAATTTTGTATCTGGAATCCAAGCGCTTGCAAAGTAGTGCTGAACCATTGCCACCCAACCAGGCTGGCCTGCAGCGATTTGGGCTGGTGGTACAAATTTATTTTTTTCTAAATCAGTGAAAGCAACTTTTTTAAATTTATCACCATCGGTATAAATGGCTGGCCCTGTAAAAGTGCTTGCGGAGAACGCGCCGCCAAATGGGCCTACTTTTGCCTCTTCTGAGCCATCACGAACAATCTCTGTATACAAATTCAATGGCACAGCATTTGCTGACAGCTGGGTTACGCGATGCCCAACATACACATCGTAACTTCCGGGATTAAGAATGAAAGTTTTCTCTAATTGAACGCCATTACGCTCGCTAGATAAAACTAAAAAAGGTCTTCCTGAGCCATCTTTACCAGAGCGATCAAGTTTAAATACGCTGTTGTGATTTGGCAAATCGATGCCGCCCACTGCCACCAAGCCTGAGCGAGCTACATAAGTGTGTGTTGCTGTGTGCTTAAGAATTTCTACTGGCTTTTCATCAGCCGTTAATTCTTTTAATAACTTAGCATCAACAACGTTTGCTCCAGCAGAACTAATTTGTAAAGATAACAATTCATTTTCTAATGTAAAAATTTGTGCATTTTCATTAGAGGCTGTTTTTGCGGTGGGAGCTTGTGGCGCAACAGCGGCAGAGATTGCAATGGGAGCATCCACTTTTGGTGTGGTAGATTTTTCAGTTGCCGCAGAAGTCGCACTTTGTTGGGGACTGGCAAACATAGAAGGTTTGCCTTCATGTACCTGCCAATTGTTGTAAAGCATGAGCCCAGATAACGAAAATACAGCCCAAAGAATTGTTTTTTTGAAGTCCATTTAGTTCGCTTTACTAATGTTTACTGGTGTGATGAATGTTTTACAGCAGGATCATAACCGCCGTGTGACCAGGGGTTACAGCGCAATACTCTCCAACCTATCAGCCCGATGCTTTTAATAAAACCATAATGATTAAAGCAGTCGCAAGCATATTGAGAACATGATGGCTCATATTTGCAGCGCATTCCCAAATATGGACTCAACGCCAACTGGTAGAGCTTAAGTATTTTTGTTGCGGCACTATTTAGGATGTGCACTTAAATAAGCTCCGCCACCCGCAATCGAAGGAGGTCTCTCTCTTTTTTTCTAAGCCTACCGCGTGTATGCTGACCAATTGGTTTTTTAAGTTTGACAACAACATCCTTTTTTAAGTCTGTTGATTGTGCAGCCCAAACCAAGTTGCGAATCATTCTTTTAAGGCGGTTTCTGTCTACTGCGCGTTTTGCCAATTTCTTGGCAACCGCAATTCCTAGATCAGGATTGAGGCCATTTGTAGCGCCCGCAGAATACATACCCCAATACAAGTTTGTTTTGGGGCGCGTTTTAAGTAATTCAGAAATCCTTGCGCTGTTCAACTGCTACTTAAACAGCCAAGCGTTTGCGACCTTTGGCGCGACGCGCATTTAATACGGCACGACCACTTTTTGTTTTCATACGAACACGAAATCCGTGGGTGCGTTTGCGACGAGTTACTGATGGTTGATACGTTCTTTTCATGATAGATCCCTGCAAAACCCAATATTTTCCTTGTTGCAGAGCAAAAGGTCAATCTATCTCAATAAATATGTAGGTGTTTTTCTTTATTTTTATGAGTTTTTTATATAAGACATTGATTTATAAGAATTTATTTTCTTTATTCACAAGTTATCCACAGGATTTCCACGGCTTTTTGCCTTGTGGATAACTTTGTGGGATCGCTACAATGGATCCTCCAAAAATATGAGCAACCTACAAAATCCTCCCGCCTTGAATTCAATTAGTCCTTTTGGCTTTTGGGACGGCGCCGTTGGCGCTCTCTCGCGCGAACTATCGCCACAACAGTTTAAAACTTGGATACAACCTTTAGTATTACTATCTTTTGATGAGGGTGATCGCTTACTAACAATTGGCGCTCCAAACCGCTTTAAGCTGGATTGGATCAAAAAGACTTTTGCGGAACGCTTCCAGGAGATGGCGGCGGACTACTTTGGTGGGCCAATTAATGTTCATTTTGCGTTGGCGGTTGAGGGTGCTGCGCCCACAAAACCAAATGGCGCCGACGAGGTTTCTAACCCGCCCGTAAGCGTTGAAGTACAAACAAACACCACGCCAAGCGTTTCAATTGAAGAGCAATCCTTTGAAATTGAGGATCATTCAAAACTCAACCCAAACCTCACTTTTGAAACTTTTGTAACCGGAAAAGCAAATCAACTGGCGAGGGCGGCTTCAATTCAAGTGGCCCATAA